>PGXT01000136.1 GCA_002839285.1 Spirochaetae bacterium HGW-Spirochaetae-5
GCCGGATCAATTATCTACAAGGCGATTATGTATCTCGGCAGATATTACGGTTATCATATAGGGCTTACCCCCAACGATCTTAAACTTCTTGCAGGTCTGCTGATTATAGTCTGTCTGATAATCGCGAAGGGTAAAGATAGTAAAAATATTTTCAGAAGGTGGAAAAATGATCAGGCTTGAAAATATAAAAAAAGTTTTTCATGAAGGGACAGTTAATGAAAATACAGCTCTCCGGAGTATTAATTTAACAGTTAGTAAGGGTGATTTTATTACCATTGTGGGTAGTAATGGTGCCGGGAAGTCTACTCTTTTTAATACAATATCAGGATCATTTTCACCCACAGGCGGACAGATTTTCTTTAATAATGAAAATGTAACCCGTATGGCGGAGTATCAGAGAGCGAAGTATATCGGAAGAATATTTCAGGATCCGCTTCTCGGGACCGCTTCCAATATGAGTCTTGAAGATAATATGATGATATGCAATAAAAAAGGTTTTAAGGGTCTCAGGGTCAGCCTTAATTCTAAAATGAGGGAGAGATTCAGAGATGAACTCAAACTTCTGCAGATGGGGCTTGAGGAGAGAATGGAGCATAATCTTTCCCTTTTTTCAGGCGGGCAGAGGCAGGCTCTTACTCTTCTTATGACAGTTCTTTCCAATCCGGCATTGATTCTGCTTGATGAACACACCGCGGCACTTGATCCGAAAAACGCGGCCATGGTGCTTGAACTTACAGATAAATTCATCAGCGAAAGAAAACTGACTGCCATGATGATAACACATAACATGAGCCAGGCGATAAAGTACGGCAACAGAATTCTGATGATGCACAAGGGGGAGATTATTCTTGATATCTCCGGAGAGGAGAAGAAGAATCTTACAGTTGAAGGGCTTGTGAAGAAATTTTATGATGTGAATGACGAAGTTCTTCTGTCTCACGAATAGAAAAAAAGCCCCCGCACCCCCGGAGGGGGACTTGAAAGGGGGTGTTGATAGATTATTGCGGGATTTACCTGCTGCACAGGAAACATATAAAGAGAACCGGTGATGAAAGATAAAATAACTGAAGCGTCAATTGAACTGTTTAATGAAATGGGAACCCACCGGGTTACGACTAATCACATCATCGATAAATTGGGTATCAGTCCCGGGACTTTTTATTATCATTTTAAAAATAAAGAGGAAATTGTCAGCCGGATATTTGACCGCATAACGCTGGAATTTGATGAACTTTTCATAATGGATAATTCTGCAGCCGATATGAAATACTTTGTTTCAGAAATTAAAAAAATATATCAGCTCTACTATAAATACCGGTTTTTTTATTACGATATATCAATGCTTCTCGATAGGGATGAGGGGCTTGCAGTGAGATACAGGGAAAATTATAAACTGAAAATCGGCAGGATAAGAGAACTTACTCTTACTCTGGAGAAAAAAGGGATATTGAAAAAATTCATCTCCGGTGAAGAGAGAGATTTATATGTTGAAAACCAATGGATTATCAATGACTACTGGATGACCTTTCAGAAAGCTGCAGGGAGTCTTAACGATGAGTTATCTTTCATATATTAAGCCGTATCTTTCAGATAAGGCAATAATTGAACTTGAAAAATTATTAGTGGAATAAATGCCCATCTGTTATACCGCCCGGCTCTGTAGCTTCACTCGGAGAACATTATAAACGCTGGCTGAGCGGAGCCGAAGCCTGAATGATGATATATTGACTTCGTTGGATTCTATATATATTTTTTATTTTCAGCTTTCAATTTACCGGTATGTTCACTTTATCTATCATCTCCTGATATTCAGATTGTAGTTCACTGTACACTGTAATCCCCCCTCCGCTTTTAAATATATAGTTTCCATTATCTTTTTCAATATAGCGTATCATCACACCGCTGTCAAGGTCGGCACCATCGAAGATGCCGCATATACCGCAATAGTATCCTCTTTCATATTTTTCCGCAGATTTAATAATCTCTATGGTTTTATGTTTCGGTGCTCCGGTGATGGAACCTGCAGGGAGGAGTTTTTTGAGAATCTCTCCAAGGTTCTCCCGATAATCCGGATTAAGAGTTCCGGTTATTTCCGAACTGACCTGTAAAAGATTTTTTCCTGCCGTCTGAATTTTATCGATATACCGGTATTTTTCAACTGATACATTTTTTGAAACTCTGCTGAGATCGTTCCTGATTAAATCGACTATTGTAAGATGTTCAGCGGACTCTTTTTCATTGTTAAGAATAATATTTTCAGCGTTGTGAATTGAAGCATCGATAGTTCCCTTCATGGGATACGAAGAGATTTTACGGTCTTTTATTGTTAAGAAAATTTCCGGTGAAAATACAACAAACTGATCGCGGTACCACAGTTTATACCGGGCGCTGCTTATATGGAATATATCTTTAAGTGTATAATTCATTTCAATTTGAGTCGGAAATGTCAGATTGGTAAGATATGAATTGCCATCGGTCTGGTTTGTCTGTATATGATTGAAAGCTTCTGAATACCGTTCTATCGATACAGGTTTTTTACTTAAAATATAATTTCCGGAATGGGGTAGTTCAACTGGAATATAATTTTTTATACCGTTGAAATTGTAAAGTATTTCATCGGAGTTACTTTCAGCAATCGGAATTACTACCGGTTTGAGCAGGTTGTAATCAATGATGAAAATAAACGGAATTTTCTGTTTCGCATAAAAGCTTATTTTTTCAAATGAATCCAATGAGTATCACCGTGAGTTTTGTATTAATGAAAATTTATACTTAAAGTAAACAGAAAATTCCCCGGTTTCGCTTTGCTTCAAGATCCCCCTTTGTTAAAAGGGGATCTTGAAGCGATAGATAAAACCCTCTTTAATAAAGAGGGTGGCCGGCAGGCCGGGAGATTTTTAAGATTTGCAGCAATAAATTTTTTAAATATTTACTATAATCCTATTTCCCCAACTTCTTATAAACTTCAGTGAATCTATCAACAAGCTCACTGAAGTGTTTAATTGCTTTTTCAACCGGTTCCGGTGAACTCATGTCTACTCCTGCATCGATAAGTTCATCAAGGGGGTACTTGCTCCCGCCGAGTTTCAGGAATCCGAGATAGGCGTCCCGTGCCGGTGTCCCTTCGCTCAGTACTTTGTCCGCAAGTGCAATTGCAGCTGATAATCCCGTTGCGTATTTATAGACGTAGAATGCAGAGTAGAAATGAGGTATTCTTAAACATTCCAGAGTGAGCACATCATCTATGTACATCTTATCTCCGAAATAAGTTTCGAGAAGTTCGTTGTATACCCGCTGAATAACTTCCAGTGTAAGCGGATCATTCTGTTCTACAATATTGTGCGAACGTGTTTCGAATTCGGCAAACATTGTCTGTCTGTATAGTGTTGCCCGGATATTATCTATCTCGCGGTTGAGGATATATGCCTGCATTTTCGGATCATCTTTGTAAAGATCCAGGAGATACCTGCTGAGAAGTGTTTCGTTAAATGTCGATGCCACCTCTGCGACGAAAATTGTGTAGTCGCTTAGTATATAGGGCTGCGCGTGTTTTGAATAATATGAATGCATTGAGTGACCGGCTTCATGTATCAATGTATATAAACTGTTGATGTTCTTATCTTCGTAGTTAAGGAGAATATACGGAGGTGAATCGTAGCAGCCTGAAGAGTATGCACCGCTTCTTTTGCCTTTGTTTTCGTAACGGTCAACCCATCCGTTGAGAAGCCCCTCTTTCATAATGGTTGTGTATTCTTCACCAAGCGGTGCAAGTGATTTTACACAGGTTTCAACCGCTTCTTCATATGTCATTGTAAAGTTTACATCACTTACAATCGGGACATATGTATCGTAAAAGTGAAGTTTGTCAAGGTTGAGTGCTTCTTTTCTGAAGTCGAGATATTTGAATAGCGGAGCGGTATTGCTTCTTACTGTGCTTACAAGATTGTCGTATACTTTTTCAGGCATATTGTCGGAGAAGAGAGAAGCCTCCCTGCTGTTGTTAAACTTCCGGACTTTTGCGTAGAAGCTGTCTTTCTTGTTTGAGTGATCGAGAGTTGCTGCTACGGTATTTTTGAGGTTTTTATAAGACTGATAGTACTGAAAGAAAGCCTGTCTCCGCACTTCTCTGTCGGGGTTTTGCAGAAATGTGCTGAAGTTTCCGTGACTCAGTTCTGTTTCGTTCCCTTCACTGTCGGCAATTATTCCGAATGTCATATCGGCATTATCGAGCTGGCTGAATATCTGTGACGGCGCCTGGGCTATCTCCCCCATCATAGCTATTATCTGCTCCATCTCTTTGGTTAGAGTGTGAGGCTTAAATCTTAGAATTTTTTCCAGAAAAAATCTGTAGTCTTTCATCGACGGATCATCCATGTAGGAACTGATGACCACTTCGTCTATCTCCTGAATCTCCGGCGTCATGAAACTCGATAGCTCGGAAATTCTTGTATAGAGGTTTACCGATCTCTGATACATTGCAAGAGTAAACTGATTTGTTTTATCCTCATCACTCCGGAGGTGAGCATAAGTGTAGATTTTCTCTACCTCACGTGAAATGTTCATGTCAAATTCAAGAGAGGTCCTGAAAGTTTCGAGAGATTCACCCATACGCCCCTTGAAGCTGTCATAACCGTTAATTTTTGATTCAAGTTCTTTATAAATATTTTCCCACTCATCGTCGTTATGAATAAGAGATTTAAGATCCCATTTATCTGAATCCTTAATCTCTTTTCGTTCAGGTATATTTACTATAGCCATAATATTTCTCCTTATTCTGGTCGAGTTTTATCAACGGCAGCTATGCTTCTGATATTGTGATTAAACTAAAATCAGCTTGAGAAATGGTCAAGACCTTTACGGGGGATAATATTAAATCCTCAAAGTCAGATTATTATTCAGAGTGCACATCGCGAAGCATACACACACCTGAAAAAAATTGTTATTATTAACATTGGATAAAATTTATAATACAAAAATTAAACACTTGAAAAAGATCGGCTCATAAAATTGTTAAATTATAGATAGTAATTTTATAACTAGTTTCGTGATCGGATGATTATGAATCACAAAGTTACAAAACTTTCTACACTCACCCCGGCCCCTCTCTTTGGAAAGAAAGAGAGGGGAGTTCAAGAGGGGAAATTTATTGTGTTTTTCAGAGAAATGTTTTGTTTTACGAAGCCCCTCTTTTTTTCATCAAAGAGAGGGGCGCGGCAGTAGCCGGGGGTGAGTGTGAAAAGTTCCGATGAGAAATCTATCTGGTTGAAGCACTAGTTTATAATCAGATACAAATAAAAGAGGATAATAGGAATGAGTGATATAATAGAAATAATTTCATCTGCAGTCAGTAAAACGCAGAAATTAAAAGAGATTAAAACGGTATCGGGTGAATCCGGAGTAGATGAAATATTTTCCGGTCTGGAAAGGGATCTGAATAATATTAAACTTAAAGCAGTTCAGCTTGTAAATGAAAGTCTGATAATGAAAAATGAAATCAGACAGTTGAAGATACGGCTTGGAGAGGAGAAAGAGTTTGATATAAAAAATAATGTTCTATATACACCTGAAGGTGACGGTCCCTTCTGCCCGTTCTGCCATGAAAAACGGGGGAAGATGACCCGTCTCCGTCAGGATATTTCTGAAAAAGATTCATCTGTAACTTATGCCTGCAGGCTCTGCGGATGGAGCACGGGGGAGTAATCCCTGCTTCAGGTTCTTAGAAGTGAATGAATAAGTCTGCTCAATTCATCCATTCTGAAAGGTTTCTGAATGAAACCTGATATGCCTAAATTGCTTATTCTTCCATTTGTTTCTTCGTTATTAAACCCTGAAGAGACTATTATTTTAATATCAGGCTTTATATCTTTTAAAAAAATAATAGTTTCTATGCCGCTGATGTCGGGCATTATCATATCTACAATAACAAGATCTATGAGATTGTAATTTTCTCTGAAAATAGTAATTCCGTCAATTCCACCTGCCGCGGAATGCACGCCGTAACCGAGTTCGCTCAGTATGTCACGAAGATTAGCAATTATATTAATATCATCGTCAATTATAAGTATATTCTCTGATCCGCGGAACAGCGGTGAGTCATTCTGTTTTACCTGATAATTTTCATCTGTTCTGCATGGGAGATAAATTTTAAAGACAGATCCTGTACCGGGTTCGCTGTAGAGTGCTATTGTACCGTTGTGTTCTTTTACTGTTCCGTAGACTGCGGCAAGGCCGAGACCGGTCCCTTTCCCTGAGGGCTTTGTGGTAAAGAATGGTTCAAAAATTTTATCAAAATTCTCGTGAGGTATTCCGTAACCGGTGTCGGAAATTTCTATCTCAATGTAGTTGCCCGGCGTGATTGTAAATGGCTTGTCTTTAACAAAATATTCATCAAGTATTCTGTTTTCAGTTTTGAAAGATATTCTCCCCCCATCGGGCATGGCATCACGGGAATTTAATGCCATATTCAGAAGGGCATTCTCTATAAGATCGGGATCACCGTTTATCGTACTGTTTTCAGCACTAAGATCAATCTCTATGGAAATTTTTTTATCTATCGTGTGTTCAAGAATTTCCGTAACATTTGTAATTGTTTCATGTATGTCGAAAATTCTGAATACTGCTCCGCTCTTTCTGGAAAAGAGCATGAGTTTTTTTATTAAGGCCGAGGCCTTTTCTCCGGTTTCAAGAATTCTTGTTATGTATTTACTGCTGTTCAATCCGGGTTCAATTTTCAGTGAAAGAAGTTCGGCACTCCCTATGATAATCCCGAGCATATTATTGAAGTCATGGGCTATTCCGCCGGCCAGTCGTCCAATTACATCCATCTTCTGCGAGTGGCGGAGTTTCTCTTCAAGGAGTTTCTCATCAGTTATGTCTACAATCATCCGGAGAATAGATTCTCTATCCAGATAATTTATAAGAATTGCCGAGTAAATTATATCTCTTTTTGTTCTTTTTTCGGTTAGAAGATATGAGCTTAAATTCTCTGCAACTCCCCTGGATTTAATCTCCTCTGTAAATTTATCTTTTTCTTCTTCAGTGAGAGGGTGAATTTCGGGATAGGAAATATCTTTCAAGAGGTTTTCAATTGTAAATCCTGTAATTTCAGAAAAAGCCCGATTGGCATTGATGATTCTGCCGGTTTGAACATCAGTAATTACAATACCGTGAGGACTCTTTTCAAAAATATTGCGGAACAGTTCCTCCCGCATTCTGAGATTTTTTTCACTCTCCAGCAGAAGTTTCCGTGCATCCTCTTCTTTCCTTCTTGAAGAACCGGCTCTTACGGATAAAGCCATTGAAACAGCCGCAGAAAAGAGAGAGAGAAGAATCGCCGCAGAGATAAATTTTCTTTTCCAGGATTTGATTTCATTCTCGGCTTCATCTATATAAACTCCGGTTCCTATTATCCATCCCCATGGCTGGAATTTTTTAACATATGCTACTTTATTTCCCAATTTTGTAATTTCATCTCTTCTATTCCATATGTAGCTTACAGCGCCTCCATCGGGGTTTGAGTTAGCTATATCAGACATACGTACCATAAGTTTCATGAGTACCTGACCGTCGGGACCGGTTACCTCTTCTGGATTAATGTTCTCTATATCTCTTCTGAAGGGGTGCATGATAACTACACCTTTTTTTTCCAGTATCCAGAAGTAATCCTTTGTCTCAATACCGAACCGTAATGATCTTATCCGCTCCGATGTCAGATAAGTTATAACAATCTCAACCAGATGCCTGCACTGATCCTCTTTACTTTTAAGATGATTTTTTTCCAGAGATGGGACCAGATATGCAAAAATCATTACCATGAACACGGTAAATATTACCAGAGAGGGGAAGAGCATTCTGAAGAAATCAACCAGAATCTGATTTCTGTTTTTTTTGCGGTATTCCATTATTTTTAAGTATCCGGTTTCTAATTGTATAAATAAAATATAGCTATTTTTTTCATAAGTTCAACAGAAATATTTTTTAAGAGTAAGAACTATGTACTTAAAACCGGTTGTATTATGTCTCTTTTTTGCTTGCCGGCAGTGAACTGTTTTCAGAGGTGTATGCGGAGTTCAGTGACCCTGGAGTAATCCGGGGTTTTCACTTGCCTTTTGTAAAAATTGAATTTTATATTGACAGTGAGTGATGACTCACTATAATTCCGGAATAATATAAATTGTTTTTTTTGTAAATCAGGAGAGTAATATGATTATTCTGAAAAATGGAACAATATTTAACGGTGAAGATACCCCCCCTTTTATCGGGAATATCTATATTGAAAATGACAGAATTGTAAGAATAAATGATGGAGCAGGGGTTGGCGATGGAGATGCTGAAATTCTTGACTGTACCGGTTTATGTATAGCTCCCGGTTTTATTGACGCTCATTCACATAATGATTTTTTTGCAGCGCAGGATAATAATTTGAAGTACTTCGAGCCCTTTATCAGGCAGGGTGTAACTTCAATGGTTTGCGGCAACTGCGGATTCTCTGCTGCAGGTTACCTTGAGAATGGTCCGTACAATCATGAAATAGGCGGAGGACTTTTTACTAACAAAGGAAGAGATTTCTCTTCATTCGATAAATGGCAGAAGCTGATTCCGGAAAAATCTCCGGTTAATATTCTTTCACTGGTTGGACATGGTACTGTAAGGATAAGCCTTAATTCCATGGCGGGTTCAGAGCTGGATAATGATCAGCTCCGTAAGATGGAGGAGATTATCGATAAAGCTTTATCTGAAGGGGCAGCGGGAGTTTCCCTGGGGCTGATGTACGAGCCTGGTCAGTTCGCACCGCTTCAGGAACTGGAGATGGTTGCAGGAATTGTTAAAAAACACAATAAGGTGCTGTCTTTTCATTCCAGGGCAATGTCAAAAGTTTCCACTTCATACACTCCGCCTGTCGGAGGCAGAGCTCATGGCCTCCGTGCAATAGATGAGGTTATAAAAATTGCAAAAAAGACAGGGGTAAAGACCCAACTGTCGCATCTGATTTTTGTAGGAGAAAAATCGTGGAGTTATGTCGATGAGGCTCTATCTCTTCTTGAGAATGCAAAGAAAGATGATGTGGATATTATGTTTGATATGTACGCAATGGATTTCGGTGCATCAATTATTACAGTTGTATTGCCGATCTGGTACTTATCTCTCACTAAAGAGAAGAGGGGTGGCTTTTTTGTAAAATTAAGATTGGCAATAGAGACTGCAGTTACGAAAAAGCTCCTTGGATTCGGTTTTAATGATATAATGATCTCAAACACAAAGGGGATGATGCCGCAGATTGAAGGGCGTAGAATCAGTGAGCTTGCAGGAGAATGGAATATGAGCGAGCTGCAGGCTTACCTTAAGGTTGTAGATGAAACCGATGCAAAGGCTGATGTGCTGATGTATAAGTATGCCAACCCCGCTATAATTGAAAAACTCCGTCTGCACCCTTTGTCTTTATACATGACTGATGCCTGGGTTAATGAACAGGGGGTACAGAATTTTGCTGTCTATTATAATTTCCCGAAGTTTATCTCTCTTGCGATGAGATCGGGGACGCCGGTTCAGCAGGCAATAAACAAAATGAGCGGAGCAACGGCAGAGCGGTATAATATTTCCGACAGGGGTTTTATTAAAGAGGGTAAAAAGGCCGATATCACTGTCTTCAATTCTGATAAGTTAAACTTTACAGAGGGGAGGGGGGAGTCCCCTCTGGGGATAGAGTATGTTTTAATTAATGGCAGAATTGTTCTCAAACATGGGGAGATTCAAAGCTGCGTAAAGGATGCGGGTGAATTTATAAAAGTGTAATAAAGTTTGTATCAGAGAGTCCGGAGCCGGCTCTCTGATACAAACTTTAAGCCTGCTTCAGCAGATCATATCCACTTCAGAATTCCTGCGAATACAATAAGCATAAATGTATTGATTGCAAAGAGCGACCCGATAAAAGTTTTCTGCTGTTTCGGAGTCCAGTCGTATGCAAAATTTGCAGCGAGGAAGAACGGGATGTAGACTGTTATAAAAACAGTTAAAGATCCCCACCACGGGTAGACCCAGTGAAATGCAGGTGTTTTCGCGAGAAAGATTTCAAATATTGAAAAGAATGCGGCATTTGCTACTGCAAAGAGTATTCTGTTGTTTATCCCCAAAATTTTCATTTTAGAATCATCGGGGAGAATTTTTGAAAAGATAAGACCGGCAACAGAAAACATGAGACTTAGTTCAACTCCCACACCTATAAGAAGAAGGAATGATGTGCCTGACGGGACCGTCCAGAGTGCGTGTCCCGAGAAGTGCTGTATGAGGGCGTTAAGTATTTCGTAAAACCAGTGCACCATATACAGCGAGAGCCCTGCAGCCACGCCCTTCCAGTTTTTGTTTGAAATTTCGTTAAAATAAATATAAACGACAAATGCAAATAGAGGGATAAAATACCATTGAAAAGTCGCGGGATTTCGGAGTATTCCTAAAGCCTGCTGAGTAAGTTCCGGCTGATTCATAAAGTCCTCCAGATAATAGTTTGGGTTTGATTTTATATGAATAACGGGAGTGAGTCAATAAGTTTAATCAAAATTAGAGTTTAATCATTTTCTTCTCGACATTCCCACTCTTATAAAATTCTTTCACCATAGTGGAGAATTTTATGAACCAGTATATATTTACATATTCCATCATCGGAATAACTGCAGTTTTTACTTTTTACGCTTTAAAAAATGAAACCTTTCTTGAAAAGACTCTCTTTTCTATTGATGGGATTATCCGGTCAAATGAATACTACCGGATATTATCACCCATTTTTATTCACGCGAATTCCGGGCATTTTTTATTTAACATGTTCAGTCTATACTCTTTTGCAATGGGAATTGAAATGAAGTATGGGCCCGGTGTCACTGCATTTATCTATCTGTTCAGCGGTATTGGAGCCGGTTTACTCTCGCTGATATTACACCGGAATGAAAGAAACTACAGAGCACTTGGAGCTTCCGGTGCTGTGTGCGGAATAATTTTCGCATCTATATTTTTAATTCCCGGAGGGAGCATTATAGTATTCCCTCTTCCTGTACCGATCCCTGCCTGGGCATATGCAATGCTCTTTGTAGCAGGATCGATATACGCGTCAAACAGAATGGCTGAGGGGGTTGCCCATGATGCTCATCTCGGGGGGGCGCTTATAGGGGTCATAACTGCCGGTATAATTGATCCGCAGGCACTTACAGATAATTCTCTTCTGCTCGGCGCAGTAGTGATACCAATTGTATTGTTTTTTGTTTTCAACAAAAGGATCAGTCATTTTTTACAGAAGTGAATCAGCAGGTACAAAATTATCAGCTTTAAACCTGAAATCCCCCTGTTTCGCATTACTCAACATCCCCCTTTAATAAAGGGGGTGTCCGTTAGGCCGGGGGATTTGGGGCTGCACAGAGGCTGCCTGACTTAATGATACCGGCTGATGGCTGTTCTTAAAACTTTATCTCCACTCCAAAGTTCGGTATAATTGAGAGTCCGTCATCCGGTTCCTCCGTGGGGTTGTCCGGACCGTAGGGCTTGCTGTAGTTCCATGTCTCTCTTGATACGGTTTTGAGCTTATAGATCCCCATGTTTTATTTGTTTTATAGCTGTACCGCACATCCAGTCTGTGGTCAATAGGGAAGTGGGCCGAGTATGGTGTAGAGCCGTAAAAGGTTCTCGCGTATCTCGGTTCTGATCCGGATGGTGTCGGATCGGGACTCAGTTCACTCCCGGTAATCGGCGTATAGGGGAATGATGAATTCGCCTGGAACCGTCCGCTTAGCGTGTGCCTTCCCAGAACATAACCGCTTACAATTTTAAGAGCATGTTCCTGCTCATTACTGAAGTTAAGATATTCATCGCCATATGGATCGAGCGACAGCGGGAGTCCCGATTTCCGTTTGGATTGTGTAAATGTATAATTTATCCATCCGAATAATCCATTCTGATCTTCGACTCTGTCGAGTCTCAGCATCAGCTCGGCGCCATATGCTCTCTGTTTCCCTGTGTTTGCTATGCCATTAGGAAGAGCACCCTGTGTTTCAGCAAGATCGTAAAAATTATTATAGAATCCTTCGATTTTGAATACAAAGAGAGACACTCTCTGCTCTACACCAAGTGATCTGTGCCATGCTCTTTCCGGTTTAAGCTCTTGAAAATATACGGATTGGTCTGGTAAAAGCTTGAGTACCGTCCTCCTGCAATTGATACAGTTGTATCTGTTGGAAATTCGTAGCTTATCATAGCTCTCGGATCAACGGTAGTTGTTCTGCTCCGTTTCAGGTAGTCAGTTCTTACTCCCGGAGTAAAGGTCATACCGCCTACAGTGAATTTATTCTCCAGATAGCCCCCGATGCTGAGATTCTTTACAGATTCGGTATTAGGGTCTGCCCTGTATGCATCTTCATCCGAAAAATCGGGTATGCTCAGCGGAGGTTTCAAAGGTACGAGAGTGTAACCGTCAACGGTAAAATCGTAGAGCACTGTTTCGATCGATGCCCGGACTTCGGCGGTATCTCTCCACCACTCCCATTTAACCTTTTCTTTTAATCCGTAGGTATAGGTCTTTGAGGTAACATTCAATCCTTTAACCCACGACGCAGCGGTGTCGTTGTCGATATTAAGGTACAGGTAGGAATCGTTAAATGACCCGTATGCCATGAGTGTGTTACGGAATTTTGATGAGGGCTGATAATCATAGTAGAACCCTACTGAATTTGATGTAAGATCGTTTTCAAGCTGCCAGCTCTCCAGGAGCGGGTCCACTTCATCGGGCTGTTTCTTGTCCTGTATGAAATTTATAAAGTCCTTTGTTCCCATAAACAGTATTGTAACCGAGTTGGAACTGTCGAAAAAGTATTTACCTTTAAACTGGTAGTCGTAATATTCCGGTACGGAGGATAATGTCTCTCCTGTAATCAGTTTGTAAATGGCGATAGCCGTATCGCCCCGCTGCTATTACATACCCTGCAGATTCCTTTATCTTTTCCGGATTATCCGGATTTTCAGAATTTGAAACCTCCCGCTCAAGGGGCATCTTCAGAAAAACATTCGATGATATAAGCCCTATTTCAACTGTACCTCCCGGCTGCTTTACCTCATCAATTGTGTTGATGTTTATTATAGCACCGTTAGCGTTACCGAACTGCGCCGGGAACGCCGAGGCGTAAAGGTCGATTTCACTCATGAGGTCACTTGATATAACTGACTGTATGGCGAAAAAATGCTGAGGATTATAGATTGGAATATCATCTATATAGTATCTGTTTGAATTCGAATCTGCACCGCGAATTACAAGTGGGCCGAAAAACCCGGAGGTTCTGATTACACCGGGGAGCGAAGTAAGGGCGCTGATTGAGTCTCCGAAAGACGCAGGAACCTCTTTCATCTCGCGTGGAGTCATTGTGTATCGGGATACTTTCTGTACGTCCTTCTCCCCGGTAATGGTTAACCCCGCGCCCCGGATTCGTGCAGGATTAATTATAAAGTCGCGGACAAGTGAATTTTTTATATCGATAGTCTCTGTGAGAGGGTTCAGTCCCGCGGAGCTTACTATTACGGTATAGGTTCCCGGCTGTGGTATCTGAAGTGAGTATTTCCCATCTTCGCCGGTACGGGTTTTAATCTGCAGTTCGGCTATAGCTACTGTGGCAAAATCTGCAGGCTTTTTAGTAAATCCGTTTGTGACTTTTCCGGATAATACTATTCCGGCCGCCTGGGAGTAGATAGCCCCCTGAAATAAAGCGGAGGATATGAGGTATATTAAAACAGCATTTACAATTCTTCTCTTCATAACTTACTCCCGGATAGTTTTATATCTCATCCATTCTGAAATTTAACGGCAGCTCCATTTTTATGGGCACCCGTTTCCCGTTTACTATTGCAGGTGAGAACTGAGCTCCCAGGAGAATCTGCACCGAGGCTGATGAAAACTCGTTTGATAATTTTTTATTAAGTTCAGCCGGAAGAGCTTTTGAAATTCTTACTGCAAGAACGTTTACTTTCCGGACAATTCCGTCGGGAGCAATAAGTATCTCAACATTTACAGTTGCATCGATATTCTGTTCCCGTGCGCTTTTCGGGTATATTTTTTTAAGTCTTCCCACAGGTTTAGGTACAGCAATATTCGGATAAAAGGATATGTCTATGGGGCTCTCCTCATCGGCGGTTCCAATTGCCCTTTCAGCTGCGGAGACCACTGATCCACCGGTCACTGCTGATATATCCTGTTTTACAACTCTTGCAGGGGCACTTACCGATTCAAGATTCACAAATTCAAGTGTATCTGAAGTTATATCCATATCGGCCA
>PGXT01000137.1:0-6084 GCA_002839285.1 Spirochaetae bacterium HGW-Spirochaetae-5
TTGAAAGGCAATTATTACTTTTTTCAATTTTTAAATAAAAAAAATTGGAATATTCACACTAGATTAGTACAGTTTATTTAATTTCACACTGAAATATTACACTAAGTTTACAATGGAGGGCTTTTCAACTCCTTTGATTGAACACAATTCCGCAGCAAAAACGGCATTGCAGCAGCAGAATGGAGGTTATACAATGAAGAGGATCTGTTTTATTATTATCAGACTCATCCTTACCTGCTCCTTTACTGAAACCTATGCCCAGCAGACAAGTTTTCAGGTTACGCTCCCTCCAATACCCTGGTATGAATTCAATAAAGGGCAGAAGGACCTTAAGGTAAATGGTACATTTCTTTATCTGTCAGGTGAAGTTAAAGACCCCGAAGCAGGAGGGGATGTAGAGGTGTATGGAGCCGGAGGCAGCGCTTTTTACCGGTATGCCTTCAGGGAAAAATTCGCATTTGACTTCGGAGGATTTCTACTTGGAGCCGGCGGGGACGTTGGCGATATCGCAACGATGAATATGGCTATCCTGTCATTACCAGTTGATATAGAGTTTCAGCCGATTAAAACAGACCGGTATGCAATTATACTATTCGCAGGTTTTAACTTCACATGGCTAAGCCTCGGTGTAGACGTCGATGATGGAACTGAAAAGGCTTCAATCGATATATGGAGTTCTATGAGAGGCCCACAGGGAGGAATACAGGCGGCGATAAAATTCCCGGATTTTATCTTTACTCCATTTTTCATGATAACAAATTTGTCCGGTGAAGCAGAAATAGACATTGAATCTAGCGAAGGTAAAATGTCAGTTTCATCGGGAATACCGGCAACAACCGCTTACTATTACGGTATCGATATAATTTACAAACCCTGGGACATTACTCTCAGTTCGGTACTCCAGCAGGCCATGTCAAGCGGAGATAATCAGGGTTATAAAACATATGTATTCACAATCAGTTATCACTTCAGGCTGGACGATAATGAAAGTTCTATTGAAATACCGCCTGAAAAAAAACCTGCAGTAAAATCCCGAAAAAAACCTATGAACACAAACAGGCAATTACAACAATAAATAAGGAGGTTAAGCTATGCGCTTATCAGATTTAAAAATCGGAGATACAGTCTCACTCTTAACAATTTTTACCATCATTCTGCTTATACCATCTGTTCTTTCCGCCCAGAAAGCTGGTTCAAAAACAGCAGTGAAGGCAGAAGAGTCCGTTTCGGGTAGTGGTTTTGAATCGAAGGATTACGATCTTGGCCTGGTGCTCGGTTTATGGCTTCCGGGAACAATTGATGTAGAGGGTGTCAGCCTGGATAAAACTGCAGGTCCTCTGTTCCGTGCTTTTGCAGACGCGTACCTGATGCCGAAATTTGCAGTTGGAGCATATTTCAACTATTCTTCAGCTACACTGGAATATGGAACTCTTTCAGCATCTGCAGATTTTTATGAATTTGGTATAGCATTAAAACCGCGTTTTTTTGCATCACCTGTTGTAGCGGTTAAACCGGGTCTAAATATCGGGTACAGAAAAAGTACAAGAGAAAGGCTCCCCGGAGAGTCACTTTATGCAGAAACAGATTCTGACGGACTGGGTCTGAACCTTAGTGTGGAAATACAGTACCTCATTGACAGCGATTACATTGTATTCTTTGAAGGGGGTTTCCTCAGTCAGCCCACGGGGGGAAATGCCGATGCCAGTGTAACATGGGCTCCGATTATTTATATTGCGGCAGGGATCTGTTTTTAATAAAAAGGAATGACTCTCTTAAACAGTAACGGCCTGATAAAAATCAGACCATTACTGTTTTGTATTCCATTATTTCATTTTAAATCAGGTCTTATTCTTTCTGCTTTTTTTAACAGCAGCATCCGCTACAGCGACTTCAACTGCAGCTGATTCATCCAGGGCGATTCCGGCCACGGCTGCAGTTGATGCCTGATAAATTGTTGAACTCATAGTAATTCCGAATCTGGAGAGAATCCCTGAAAATTTACCTTTAATATCCTCGGCCACATGATAAAAACATGGGACAAGTATCAATGTAATTACAGTTGCAAATATCAACCCGTATCCGAAAGCAAGTGCAAGCGGAGCCGTCATATGATTCTTTTCACCTATTCCATATATACTGGGGAAAAGCCCGAGTACGGTTGTCCCTGTAGTCAGAATGATCGGTCTCAATCGTAAAGCCGCCGCTTCCGTCAGAGATCCAACAAGACCATGATTTTCATCCCGCTTGTTATTTATAAATTCAACCAGTGTTACAGTATTGCTTACGATAACTCCGGCAAGACTGAAAATGGCAAGAACGCTCATAAAGCTTAACGGTTCATTATGAAGGAATACAGCAAATATTACACCGATAAGAGAAAACGGAATTGCAATCATAACTACTACCGGCGTCATCAGTGACCTGAAAAACATAGCCAGTATTATAAAAATAACAACAAGAGCTATCTGGAAATACCGCCCAAGCTCTGCCATACTGTCAGAAGTCTCCTCCTGCTCTCCGCCGTATGAAACATAATAACCGGGGTAACGCTTCTCAATATCGGCAAATTTTAATGCAAGATCTCTGTTAACCTTCACCGAATTTGTCTTAGTCAGATCAAGATTACCCTTCACCTGTACAATCCTTTTGTAATCAAGTCTGCTTATCTGGGAATAACCGGACTGTTCATGACGGGAGGTTATCATTCCAAGAGGTATAAGACCATCCTGATTATTAGAAATCATTACATCATTGAGGCTCTTCATCTTTTTACGGGCAGCTTCATTAAAACGGACTCTTAATCCTATTTCATCCTCACCGTCACGCACTGTCGTAGCCTTAACTCCTTCAAAGGACGCATTTATTGCAGTTGCAACATCGCGTACAGAGACACGGGCTCTTGAAGCGAGAACTTCATCGGTTTTATAACGAAACTCTGTCTTACCCGCCTCAAAATCTGTTTTAAGGTCATAAACCCCGTCAACGCCTTTAAGATATTCAATATATTCATTCGCTATTTTATTAAGCTCTGCGAAGTCTTCGCCCCTGATCTCCACATTTACCGGGTCACCAACCGGCGGACCATGTTCCTGAATTTTAACATTGATGCGGTTCTCTTTTGATATCAGGCCCCTCTCCTGCGCATCGGCAAAGTCTTTTCTCAGCTGAATCTGAATTTCATCGGCTGTTCTGGTTCTGTCTTTTTCCGGTGTGAGATAAATCGATATCGTAGACTTATGAGTCCCGTCACCCGGCTTCGGATCGAGTCCCGATGCAGCTTCAGTCCCTACCCGGGAATGAACTGTTTCAAGTTCGTTCTCCGGAAGAGTCTGAATTATTTTTTCAATCACTTTTATATCTCTGAGGTTCGCCTGAAGATTACGGCTGTTGGGAAGATATGTCTTAACCTCAAGATTTTCAGAACCCCCGCCAGGACTGAAAACAAAACCGACCACAGGGACAAGAGCAAGAGCTCCCATAAGAAGCATAAAAAGAAGCCCTATTGTGATATAACGATGCTTTAATGCACCCTTTAGAAGTTTTATGTATTTAAGCTGAATTCTGCCGAAAAGTCCCTTTTCAAGATGTTCACCATCTTCAAGTACAACAGACTTCCCGCTGTTCCCGTTCTTATGTTTATTCCTGGTAAATATATTCAGGAACGTGGGCATAATGAATAAAGCAGTAAACCATGAAGCGGTTAAACATATCATTACAACCATGGGGATATATTTAATAAATTTCCCCATAATACCGGTTAAAAGCATAAGGGGCATAAAAGCCGCTGATATACAGAGGAATGTAACTGTAACGGGCCAGAAAAGTTCACTCACCCCTTTTACTATTGCGTCCTTCTTCTCAAATCCCATCTCCATATAGCGGTGAAAATTTTCTGATATAACAATCCCGAAATCGACAATCATTCCAAGAACCATAATCATACCGAAGAGACTGATAACGTTTATAGTCACTCCGGCAGATTTAATCCCGATTACAGCCACCATAAAAACAAGAGGAATAGTCGCCGTAACAATGCTCGCCATCCTCACACCGAGCATAAGGAAGAGAATAAAAGCAAGAAGAATGAAACCTGTTATGGCATTGGTAACAACTGAATCTATAGTATCTCTTGTAAATTCGCTGGTGATGTTAAAAAATTCTATGCTGATCTGTTCCGGATTCGGGTTCACAAATTTATTCATGTCCGCCATTATCCGGTCTGTAAGCCGTATCTCATCGGCGCTTCTTTTTTTGAGAACTTTAAATATAATAGATTTCTTACCCTGATACCGCTCAAGGATATCCGGTTCGTCAACGGTGTCTTTTACAGTAGCAATGTCACGAATCCGTATGGAATAACCTCCGTCATTTGAACGGATTACAGTGTTGAGAATCTCGTTTATATTATTGTACTGCCCTTTTGTTCTTAATACAAACTCATCATCACCAATTCTTAAAGGTCCGCCGGGAAGATCTATATTCCGCAGGCTTATTGTATTGATTACGTTATTCATACCAAGATGATACTGAGCCAGCTTCCCGGGATCGACCTCTATCAGAAATTCTCTGTCATAGAAACCGAACTTCTGTACCTCGGCGACACCGTCAAAATCATAGAAAAAATCCTCCAGTTTATCCCCTGCACTTCTCATGACATTGTAAGAAACATTTTCATCTGCAGCGACTATAACGGCATGAAAAATTTCAGTCTTGTCTATTTTTATCTCTTCAACAACGGGATCCTCTGCCGTGGCCGGAAGATCCTCAACAAGTCCGACAGCATCTTTTATATCCTGTACAACCTGCTTTTTATCGCTGGCTTTTTCATCAAGATATATTCCGATAACTGAGACATTCTCTATATTATAAGAGCGGACTTTATCGATCCCGTCAACTTCCCGGAGTTTTTTCTCAATCGGAATTGTAATGAGGCTTTCAAGTTCATCCGGTGATCCGCCGGGATAAATTGTTCTGATACTTACCATATCAAAATTTACTTCAGGAAAGGCCTCCCTGTTAAGCTGTTTCGCGGACATAAGTCCCAGCATAACTATAAGCCCCACAACAAGGGAAACGACAAGTTTCTCTTTGATCAGATATTTAATTATTGTAATCATACATAACCCTTTATCAGTAATAATTTCTGAAAGTTCTTATAATAAAAAAAAATCCATATATCACCGCCAATGGCGGCGGAGATGTATAGTATTCAATTTTACATTTAAATATATGTTGAAGAATTAACTCTTTGATTTAATTAACTGGTTAATTAAATCAAAGAGTTAATATGTCAAGAAAAATATCTGAAAAAAATACAAACTGCCCCCGGCAGTACGGCAGCAAATTATTTTCGGGGGTGCGTATGCTCCGCACACCCTGAAATGGGGGATTACGGAGGCACCGCCCCCGTAATCCCCCATTTCAGGCGCAGCACGAAGTGCTGTGCCCCAAAATTAAACCACTACCAGCAATACAGAAGTACCGAACGATAAAGAAGATGAATTTCTTGACAAAACATCCGGCATGCGGCAGAATATGTAATATAATAAATAAATTATAAAAATTTTACACTATAATCGCTCTCCATAAATCTTAACATACTCATAGTTAGTGTCTGAACAATCCGGCGTAGATTTCTGCGCTTATATATACGGGATCTCCGTCTTATATATTTCATTTTCAGAGCAGGACTTATTTTTAAAAATATAAAAAATAAATAATTTTACAAGGAGGAATCAATTTGGAAGCTATTGAAAAATTCGTAGGTATGATCAACTCCATAGTCTGGGGTCCCTACATGCTCGTTCTTCTGGTCGGCACAGGTCTCTTTTTAACAGTAAGACTTAAATTTATTAGTTTTAAGTACCTCCCCTATGCGTTAAAACTGGCATTTACAAGACACCAGGATGAAAAATCACAGGGGGATATTAACCACTTCCAGGCGCTTATGACGGCCCTTGCCGCAACAATCGGAACTGGTAATATCGCAGGTGTGGCTACAGCCGTGACTCTCGGCGGCCCCGGAGCTGTTTTCTGGATGTGGATCACCGCTCTTGTTGGGATGGCAACAAAGTATGCAGAGGC
>PGXT01000137.1:6233-9274 GCA_002839285.1 Spirochaetae bacterium HGW-Spirochaetae-5
TCTTTGATTGTTCCATTTATGGCTGTATTCTATATTATAGGCGGTCTTATTATTATAGTTATGAATAT
This sequence comes from Spirochaetae bacterium HGW-Spirochaetae-5, assembly GCA_002839285.1. GTDB lineage: Bacteria > Spirochaetota > UBA4802 > UBA4802 > UBA5550 > WRGT01. The sequence continues at coordinate 6,302 of PGXT01000137.1, forward strand.
TACCATGCTCCCCGAAGCAATAGCTTATATCTTTAAAGCTGCTTTTGCGGGCCATGAACCGGTTGCCGGAGGATTTGCCGGAGCTACTGTTGCGCAGGCAATCCGTTTCGGTGTTGCACGGGGTGTATTCTCGAATGAAGCCGGACTCGGGAGCGCACCGATTGCCGCAGCCGCAGCAAAGACAGACCACCCGGTAAGACAGGCGCTCGTATCGATGACTGGTACTTTTCTCGATACAATTGTTGTATGTTCTGTAACAGGTCTGGTTCTGGCTATTACAGGAGTATGGCAGGAGGCTAACACAGGTTTTACCGGTGCAGCACTTACAACAGCGGCTTTTACTAAAAGTCTGGGCCAGCCCGGGGCATGGGTTGTTTCAATCGGAATTATACTTTTCGCCTATTCAACAATTCTCGGATGGGCATACTATGGAGAGAAATGCGCCGAGTATCTCTTCGGTACAAAAATAATAATACCATACCGATATCTATGGGTAGTTTTTGTAGCCATAGGAGCCACTGTCAAACTTTCTTTTGTATGGGATTTTGCCGACACGATGAACGGACTTATGGCAATACCGAACCTTATAGATTTTCATTAAAACTTTTTACACTCACCCCCGGCTACTGCCGCGCCCCTCTCTTTGATAAAAAAAAGAGGGGCTTCGTAAAACAAATTATTCCGCTGAAAAACACAATAAATTCCCTGTTTAAACTCCCCTCTCTTTCTTCCCAAAGAGAGGGGCCGGGGGTGAGTTCCAAAAATTTGCAACTGTATAATTTTTTAATTAATATTCATATGGTCACGGCACTAGTACTATGACCATATGAATTATACTCAATGTCATTCCCGTGAAAACGGGGATCCACTCTATTAAAACAATGGATCCCCGCATTCGCGAGGATGACAAATTGAATTAAAATCATCCGGTCAAAGTACTGTATCTGCAGTTTTTTTATTTGACTTATCATTCCCGACAACTTTAAAATATTTTATCATACTTCACAGGAGAATCCGGTGAACTTTAATAAAAAGGTAGTAATAGTAACAGGAGCTGGAGAAGGGATCGGACGCGCAATTGCAGTTGCCTATGCAAGACATGGTGCTTCTGTGATTATAGCTGAAAAGAATATCAGGTCCGCAGAGAAAACGTCGGAACTTATCAATGAATTCAATGGTACATCTGCTGTTATACCTGTCGATGTAAGCAATCCGGAAGACATAGCCAATATGATTTCAGAGACAGAAAGCCGTTTTAATACTATCGACATTCTGATAAACAATGCCGGCATATCTGAATGGAAATCACCATATGATCTCACAGTTGATGAATGGGACAGAATAATTAATACAAATCTGAGAAGTATGTTCTTCTGTTCCCGTGAAGCCGCAAAAGTTATGCGGAAGAGTAAGAGGGGATCTATTATTAATATATCGTCTACAAGAGCTATAATGTCCGAACCTGACTCTGAAGCCTATGCGGCATCAAAAGGTGGAATACTCTCGCTAACTCACGCTCTTGCCGCGTCGCTATCCGAAGATAATATACAGGTTAACTGCATCAGCCCTGGATGGATTGAAACAGGTGCCTATTCAAAACTCAAAGAAACCGACCACGCTCAGCACTTTTCACGCAGAGTTGGAATTCCTGAAGATATAGCCAAAGCGTGTCTATATCTTACAGATGAAAACAATACATTTATAAGCGGCACCAATCTGGTGATTGACGGAGGGATGACAAGAAAAATGATCTATGATTCCTGATTTTCTATATGATCAAGTTCCTTAAATGAAGTAACGCAGTTACGGCTTTTACGTTTACCAAAATAGAGAGCCATGTCCGTTCTTTTAAACAGGCTTTCCGGTGTATCATCGGGCCTGATTACCGTTACACCCACTGTCACAGTTACAGGTACGGAAATATAGTCGCTTTCATATCGCCCGGTCTCTATCATTCTCCTGACACGTTCGGCCATCTCCACAGCCTGAACTTCACTCGTCGCAGGCATAAGAATAAGAAACTCCTCCCCTCCCCAGCGCGCGACAGAGTCATTCTCCCGGATAGTCCTGCTGATATCTTCTGCAAGCGATTTAAGAATTATATCACCGCATGCGTGCCCGTATAGATCATTGATATTTTTAAAATAATCGATATCGGCGCAGGCAAGCGCAAACTCCATCCCGGTTTTGCGATAGTGATCATACATCTGCCTGATTTTTTTCTCCATATATCTTCGGTTATTAAGACCTGTCAGGCTATCGGTCATTGACATGAACTCCAGTTCCTGGTGAAGCCTTGTCCCGATTATTGTAATGGCAATCAGATAATACGAAAAGAATATCAATGTTGTAGATAAAATCAGTATGATAAAAGAAAACAGCGTGTATGTTCGCTGGAGTCCGAAGGTAGCAAAAAGCAGAAATGATAAAACGGGATATATAGTAAAGACCAGATTATGCTGATTTATAATTTCCAGAATATCTCTGACCGATTCTTTCAAATACCGGTTTACCAGCGGAAGCAACGCAAGTTCAATGAGCATACCGGCCAGAACATAAGTCTCGGGTATTTCTGGAGCGAGAAACCTGTCAATATGAATAAAAACAAGATATACAAGCTGCGTGAGAGAATAAATCATATAAAAAATGAAAAACTTAGCCTGCAGCGTCTCTTTGAATAGAATCAGACATGGAATAAAGTAGAGTGACCCCATTATATAACTGTCCAGCAAAGGATCAAAATTAAAGGGAGCCAGCACTTTGCGTATCAGAAAAATAAAAACCCATGTAAAGATGAAGGCAAAAGCCTGAAAAAAACGTGACCGCACCGGCGTAAGATAAATATAGAGCAGAATTATATTTACAGCAAGAAATAAACTTCTACCCGTGTATTGTACAATATAAGCAGTGTCCTGCATCGCTTCACCTGTGACTGACCGGTTTTTGATAAAATTACACAAAGGAATGCTATAT
>PGXT01000304.1 GCA_002839285.1 Spirochaetae bacterium HGW-Spirochaetae-5
CGATGTGGTAGCCATAAAGAAAACCAGAAGGAGCATGGCCAGATCGGCTGCCGATGCACCAAGAGAGAAGGGGCGAAGTCTGGATAAAAAGTTTCTGTTTCTGTATTGGCGTTTCATTCCGGACTCTCCATAATTCTCAGTTCTCTTTAAGAGAGACTTTTACAACACCCGATTCTTTAACCAGGCTCAATGAATCGATGAGCCTGTCGTATACTACATCAGGTTTCATATGAATAACGGCAATGGTATCTTTTACCGACTCTTTACGCGACTTCAGCAGAGTTATAATATCATTTCTCGTTTTCCTCTCCCCTTCAAAGATGAATCCGTCGTTTTGAGGGTAAATATCAAAAATCTGTTCTGCTTCGACTTTTACAGCTGCCGAGTTTGCCGCAGGGAGAGATAGAAATATCCCCTGACGCAGCATAAATGACGCTGTTACAATAAAAAATATGAGAAGGTTAAATGAAAGATCTGCAATGGATGTAGAATCGAACTGAAGATCTGTATATCCACGCCGCAGCTTTTTTTTTTGTTTAATAAATCCGGACATAATCTATGCAGCCCCCTCTTGAAAAAATCTGATAAGTTTTTATCAGTTACTCCTTGAAGCTTCATATTCTGAATACCGGGGGAGATGTCTGACTTTTTCAATTGTAATTATATCCATCCTGGCAAACATGGTCTGTATCAGATGTGCGAAGAAATAAAAAAATGCAAGGACCGGTACCGCAACGGATAGACCCCCCGCTGTTGTGATCAGTGCTATCTGTATCCCCACAGCTACAACTTTCGCGTTAACAGTTGTTGCCGCGGCAATTGAAGCAAAAGCTCCGATCATACCCTGTACTGTACCGAAAAATCCTATAATCGGAGCAAGGTTACCTATTGCGTTAAGTAAAGCCAGGGCCCGCTCTGCCTGATTGGCGTAAATCTGAACGGCGTCCTGTATCTCATTCTCAAGCTCCTCACGGAACTTTGCGTTTTTCTGTTTCTATAAAAGTAGATAAGCCTTTCGATAATTATTGTGCAGCCGAGTATCCCGAGTAAAAGAATGGGCCACATGAGAAGCCCTCCCTGTCTGAAGGTTGCATAAAGGCTGTCGCTGCGTGCATTCTGATCATCATCAGATTGAACAGGTGACCCGGACATGGTTACATTGTCCTGAGCATATAGCTGTCCGGAATTAAAAATGTTCAATGACGGGTGAACCAGTGTTATGAAAATGAATGTGATAAGCGAAAACAGAACTGTTTTATATTTCATAAGGTGCTCCAGCTATTTAATAATTTAATTTAATTCTTTATTTTAATTTTGTCAATGGAATTTTTTTGATAGTTAATGCTATTAATGATGGTAACTAGAGCAGTTTACGAAATGATTAGAACAGTGTCATTGCGAACGAAGTGAAGCAATCTGTTTTGGGAACATTTTTTTATTTATATAGAACAGGTAATTTACAAAACAGACTGCCACGGCATTTCAT
>PGXT01000138.1:0-587 GCA_002839285.1 Spirochaetae bacterium HGW-Spirochaetae-5
CAGGCCTCTTCGCTGGAAGAGATTGCCGCGACTGTGGAAGAGACTAACGCATCAACACGGCAGAACGCTTCCAATGCAAGCGAAGCAAATAAACTTTCCGAAGCATCTTCAAGCCTGGCCGTTGAGGGAGGGCATATTGTTGAAAAAGCTGTTCTCTCAATCGGCGAGATAAACAATTCCAGTAAAAAAATATCTGAAATAATTACAATGATTAACGACATATCATTCCAGACAAATCTGCTTGCTCTAAATGCGGCAGTTGAAGCAGCAAGAGCCGGTGATCAGGGTCGTGGCTTTGCCGTCGTCGCAGGTGAAGTGCGTAATCTGGCTCAAAGATCTGCTGGCGCAGCTAAAGAGATAGGGACACTGATTAAGGATTCTATCAGTAAAATTGATGAAGGAACCGAACTTGTAAATAAAAGCGGCGATGCTTTGAAAGATATAATAATGTCAGCTAAACAGGTAAAGGATATAATTTCAGAAATTGCAGCATCCAGTGATGAGCAAAGCCGGGGCATAGAACAGATTACAATCTCTGTAACCGAGATGGATAACATGACACAGCAGAATGCCGCACTTGTAGAGGA
>PGXT01000138.1:736-7361 GCA_002839285.1 Spirochaetae bacterium HGW-Spirochaetae-5
CGGAAGAAACTTAAATTCCTGCTGATATTTTCAGCAGGCAATTATCTCCTTGATCATAAACTCCTTCCCGCTTAAGAGCTCCCACTCTTCATTTCTGCATCCGGGACATTTCCCGCCGTTCTTCATAAGATTAAAAACCGTACTGCACTTTTTACAAAGCCCGTTACCCGGGAGTATTTCAATTTTAAGTTTCGTGTACTGCATAAATGTCCCATCAACTGCAGCGGGGTAACATGCTTCAATATATTTCGGAATCATCGATGACAATTCGCCTATCTGAAGCACCAGAGTATCAATTTTAGTCACTCCGTTCTTTTTAGCGAAATTCTCCACATTTTTTATCACTTCAAAGACAACTCCCAGTTCATGCATGCTGCTCACCTCCGCTTTACAGTCTTCAACAACACATTCTTTAAGCCCCCCTCCGGGGGGTTGGGGGGCCGGTGTACAGGCTGATCTATTATGAAAAGATCCCCGCCACTTTTTTCCCGATTTTACGTCCTGCGATTCTGCCCTGACGTAAAACCATATTCTTCATTACAAGAGGTTTAAGATATTTAAACTCCACACCCTTCGCATCGTATTTTTTTACAAGTGTTATTGCATCGAACTTGCACTTTGTTGTACATGCCCCGCAGCCGATACACATATATGTATCAACAGTTGTTGCACCGCATCCAAGACACCGTTCGGTCTCCCTCTTCATCTGCTCTTCGGTAAACGTGCTTCGCAGATCCTTAAAGGTTACTTTAGATTTTGCCGCATCCACATGATGAGTTCTCTCCCTTGGCTGATGATCATACCCTTCAAGATTCAGATTCTCTTTATCAAATGAATGATAGGCTCTTCTGTCACGTCCAAGAACAAGACTCTGGCCGGGATGGACAAATCGGTGGATTGATACCGCAGCCTCTTTACCCATGGCAATTGCATCAATTGCAAACCTGGGTCCTGTCATTGCGTCTCCCCCTGTAAATATATCGGGCTCACCTGTCTGAAGTGTAAATGGATCAGCTATGATAGTTTTGTTCGGGTTCAATTCTATTTTACTATCTTCAAGGAGATTACCCCACTCCATTGCCTGGCCTACGGATATAAGCACATTATCTGCCTCAACAATCTTTGCTTTATTTTCATCATAAACGGGACTGAACTTCCCGTTTAAATCAAGTACCGAAATACATTTTCTGAACTCAACACCGGTAACATGCCCGTTCTCATGTATAATTCTTTTAGGTCCCCATGAATTGTTTATCTCAATATCTTCAGCCAGCGCCTCTTCGATCTCCTCTTCAAGCGCAGGCATATGCTCACGGCTTTCAAGACAATACATCTCCACTTTTGAAGATCCCACTCTTACTGCTGTCCGAGCAACGTCTATTGCAACATTTCCGCCGCCGATTACAACTGATTTCCCTTTAAGCTTTATATCATTCCCAAGGTTTACATCACGGAGAAAGTCAACACCTGTAACAACACCAGCCGAATCTTCACCATCTATCTCCAGCTTCCTTCCCGCCTGTGCTCCGATTGCAAGATAAAAAGCTTCATATCCCTGCCGGCGCAGATCTTTAATGCTTATATCTTTCCCTATCTCAACACCAGTTTTAAACTCAACCCCAAGCTCACGGAGTATATCTATCTCTGCATTTATTATCTCTTTTTCAAGTCTGAACGAAGGGATTCCCAGTGTAAGCATACCGCCAAGGGCTTTCTGCTTTTCAAAAACAGTAACCTTGTATCCGTCAATTGCAAGATAGTATGCACATGATAACCCTGATGGTCCCGCACCGATAACAGCGATTTTGTTCCCGTATTCGTGTCTCAATGCCGGAACATAGCGTGTATCATTGTTCAGATCCTGCTCTGCAATAAACTTTTTAATTTCATCAACGGCAACAGCTGAATCAATATCATTTCTGGTACAAGCCGATTCACATTTGGCTGGACATATCCGTCCGCATACCGCGGGGAATGGATTTTCGTGTTTAATAAGTTCAAGCGCGTCTCTATATCGCCCCTGTGATGCCAGCTTTATGTATCCCTGCACAGATATATGAGCCGGACACTCTGTCTTGCAGGGACTTGTTCCCGTTTCTACAACATTCTCTTTGTTTATTCTGTGATCGGGATTCCACTTATCCGGACCCCACTCTGAATTTTTCGCAAACTCTGTTCTTTTTGCTTCGACGATTGGTGTTTTACTGCAGAGCTTCTGCCCCAGTTTAAGCGCGTTCACAGGACAAACCTCAACACACTCACCGCAGGCCACACATTTGTCTTTGTCGATCTTTGAAACATAGTTTGAACGGATCATATCGTTATTTACAAACATTCCGGCTATTCGTGTTGCAAAACAGGAACATCCGCAGCAATTGCAGATAGCGTGTGTGTGTCCCGGACCATCGGCATTGGGGATCTGATGCATAAGACCGTTTGCTTCGGCTTTTCTGATAATCTCATATGCCTCTTCCCGTGTGATCTCGCGGGCTCTCCCTGTACGTATATAGTACTCCGCAGCGTGTCCCAGCTGAATACACATATCCTCCTTCAGGTGACCGCACCCCTCGCCCATTGCCTCCCGTGATGTACGGCATGAACAATCTGAAACTGAAAAGAGAGTATTCTCGTTAAGATATCCCGAAATCTCCTCGTAAGAAGCTCTTCTGGTTTCACCCTGAATTGCTGACTCGATGGGGATAACACGCATGGGACCCATCCCCACATCAAAAACACCCGCAGCCATGGGAGCTCTTCTTTTTCCATATGCGTCAAAAGCCTCGGCAATCTGTGCAAAATTTTCGACGCTCCCCTTATCGGGATGGTTCACTATCATCTCCATATGCCCCGGCACCCATATCTCAAGCCAGTATTTATCAACTCCATCTTTTTCTCCGACAATACCAACACCTGCAATGGCAAGGTCCCACAGAAGTTTCTTTGTCACATCAAGTGGTTTTCCGCAGAGCTTTGCAATCTCTTCCGGTGTCTTCGGATCACGGAACTCAAGACATAGCGCAACATCGGCCATCTCATCTGTGATAACAGGCTCCAGAATTTTATATTCCGGATACTCAGGGAGGATCTCCATTTTTGATCCACGTTTTACTCTGCTTATCTTATTTGCAAGATCGAGTAATTTTTCATTAACCATCTTTATACCTTCCATTTAAGTGTTATTAACGATAATTGATTCTATATTCCTTCTTAATTCCTGATAAAATATTCTAATGTAAAATTTCATATTATACCCCGCCGCCTTCGGCGGCGGGGTATAATCTTTTTTATTACAAACATTCAGGAATTATTGCTGATTCCAGTTTTTTACTTCTGCTCTTATCCACTCAGCCCACTCTTCCATCCCTTCCCCTTTTTTAGCCGAGATAGGAATAACCTTAATATTTGGATTCAGTTTTTTAACTCGCTCTTTAACTGCCTCTAAATCGAAATCAAAATAATCAATCGCATCCATCTTGTTGATCAGCAGAACATCAACAATAGAGAACATCAGAGGATACTTCAGAGGTTTATCATCACCCTCTGGAACGCTTAAAATCATCGCGTTCTTAGATGCACCGGTGTCAAACTCTGCGGGACATACCAGATTACCCACATTCTCAAGAATGACAAAATCCAGGCCCGATGTGCCGAGTCCGTTCAATCCCTGCCTGGTCATATCTGCATCAAGGTGACACATCCCGCCGGTGTGAAGCTGTATTACTCTGGTGCCGGTTTTTGAAACAGTATGAGCGTCAACATCGGAGTCTATATCCGCCTCAAGAACTCCTATCTTCATTTCATCCTTCAATGCTTCAATTGTCCGTATAACAGTTGTTGTTTTACCCGAACCGGGAGATGACATCAGATTCAGTAAAAAGGTTTTATCTTTTTTTAGCTCATCCCTGAGCAGATCGGCGTCACGGTCGTTGTCTTCAAATACACTCTGCTTGATTTCAAGAACTCTAAATGAATTCATATGGTTTTCACTCCGTTTAAAATATTACAGTTTTGAATCTGCATCTGTAATTATTCTTTAGTATTTATAGAATGAGAAAGATTATCTCTCCCCGCTTCCGGCGTCGGTGAGATAAAACATTAATTCCATTCTAAATAAAAGTTTTAAAATAATTACCGGATCGGCAATACTGAAAAACAGAAATCCTTTCAGAATTGACTGATCAATATAGATGAATAAACGCAAAAAAGAGGAAATGTAAATAAGTGGAAACTCTTTATATTAGATAGGGGAATTCCCCCTTGCCCGGAATCCCCCCTAACCCCCCTTGATGGGGAAAGGGGGGAATTTTGTTGAAGCATACTTTTTGTATTCAATGCTCACTTGTTGTATGCACACTCCTCCGGCACCCCCTTTCTTCATCCAAGGGGGTCGGCGTACCCGCCGGGGGGATTTTTTTCGTTTGACTTTAACTCTTAATAAGTTTTAATTATATTTATAAAATACTCCAGGGTACCGGAAGATGAATCCAATGATAGTCAAGACTCATTTCTTAAATCAGATCGTCAGTTATTTCCTGAATTTAATCGGCAAAAAAAATACATACCAGATCATTATTACAGGTAAAGATTATTCAAAACTGACTATTCTTTTCGGTTTAATAACCTACGAAAAGGGTGACAAGAGGATGATTGAAATTACCGGAACAGAAAAATATCTCGATAATATAATTACAAAACTTGATAAACAGAATTTTAAAGTCAGAAGTGTAATCAAGGTAATTGATCACAAATAATCCCGGAATCGGATTAACCGGATTCCGTTTTCACCATCACTTTATCTTTTAATGCAGGCACTTTACTCTAATAACAGTGAGTATGCGGCTCAGACAAGGGAGTAGATTAAAAGCTTCTCTTTAATTCCTGGCCAGCTGTATAGATTGACAGTCTCAATCTCTTTAAACTCATAGAGCATCTTATAGAAGTGCTCATCGCCTGACGATGCCGGATGAGGATCTCCGATAAAAATCAGGGTTTTACCCCCTGCATTCTTATAGCTGCACAGGGCATTATACGCCATGGGATTCATCGGCATAGGCCATGCCATTAAAAGAGTTCTGTCGGGGTGATGAGCAGCATCGGACTCATCCCCTTTTAAAATATGATACCATGAGTCGTCAAACCATGGATTACCCTTAAACCATTCCCAGGGACTATGCGCACCTGGCGGATGGCTGTCATAGGCGATAACATCGACCCCCATTTTACTGAGACATCCGGCCCAATAACCGCTCCCTGCACCTATTTCAACAATCGGAGAATAAGAGGCAGTTTTTACAAGAACATCATAATATGGTATTGTAAAACAGAACTCAGTAACAAAATCATTCCTGTGAGTAAGGAGTAACGATACAAGCTCCCCCTTCTCCAGATTACTGTTCTCATCAATAATCTTTTTCAGATTCTTAAGATAGGGATTAAACAACTTCATATCATCATCAGAAATTTTATAATCCAGAATAGTCTGCTCAGGAGAAATCATTTAATCAGGCTCCATAACCATTTTTTTAATCTGTCCGGCTGGACAGGAGGATTGTCAAACTTTTTTCTATTACTGAATTCATATAAAAAAGGCAGCGAATTATTTTCACGGGTATACTCACAGAGCTGTGTTTTCAAATGCAATCAGCTACCTTAAAAACTGGATAGCACTGAACTCAAAATTTTTGTATCAATTAGTTTTCAATGGAAACCAATTAATATACTCTGAAAAATGGAGGATTATATGAAATATGCAAGCACAGAACTGATACTCGAACATGAAACTATTCTTACATCATTGAGAGTTCTTGATATAATATCGAATCGTTTAGAATCGGGAAAAGATATTCCCGCTGAAGATATAGCAGCCCCTGTCCAGTTCCTTAAAATCTTTGTCGACCGGTTTCATCACTGCAAAGAGGAGTGCCGACAAGGGGAGAGAATATCTTTCACAAATGGAAGAAGCAATATCAGTGAATCCGATAAAAAAGGATGATTTTATCAGATCCGCAAGAGATTATACATCAATGCTCAGAAACAACATTAAAAATGAAAACTCAGTTTTACTTCCTATTTCTGACATTAAAATTCCCCCTTCAAAGCAGGAGAAAATAATTAAATCTTTTGAGGGAATTGAAGAGGATGTAATGGGAAAAGAGACTCGTGAAAAGCTAAATGAAGTACTTGATAATTTTAAAATGAAGTTTCTGATGTAGGGAAAATCTTTTTATGGTTTATCCGGATCCGACATTACCCTTCCCCTCATTCTGATAGTAAGAGGGAAAGGGTCTTTTCTCTCCGATGTGCCCAGGTGCTTAGACCGAATGAATTCTCCTCAAATAGCTTGTATAAAACACCGAAAAATCTCCCGGCCTATCGGCCACCCTCTTTAATAAAGAGGGTTTAAGCATCCAGGATTTCAACATCCCCCTTTATTAAAGGGGGATGTTGAGCGAAGCGAAACAGGGGGATTTGTCTTTGTTGTATAAAATGATTGACTATTCGTGTAAAATATTAAATAAATAATACACAGCTGCAGACTATATCATCAGGCAGGAGAACTACTTTGAATCTACAGGAAATGTACAAAGAGAAAAAAACATCCGCAGAAGAAGCCGTTAAGATGATT
>PGXT01000139.1 GCA_002839285.1 Spirochaetae bacterium HGW-Spirochaetae-5
CCGGAGTGAAGCCGCAGCGGAGGGGTTCTCTTCGGCAGTGAGCTGCAGAGTCAGCAGGCCCTTTATGGTATTCATATTATTTTTTATACGATGATGAACTTCCTGTAGAAGAAGTTCTTTTGCGGCGAGAAGGTCATTTATCTTTGCTTCAGCCTGCTTCCTCTCTGTGAGATCAAGCCCGAATGCCCAATTCTGTATCCCTGTTGAAACAAAGCCCCATAAGATATTTTTCCTGGATCCATCCTTGCAGGTAACAACAGCCTCCATCGGTTCAATTTCAGATCTGTTGATGATCGCATTTTCAACTTTTCTTTGCCATTCTTCAGATATAGTTTTCCGGTATTCTTCATCAGGATAAGCAAGCGGCCACCAGTTTGACACAAAGGGGACATCCTCTATTGTATAGCCGAACAGTTTTGTAAAAGTTGGATTAATATACTCTGCCTTCTGCTCAATCCCTGAGGACATATATATCGCAAGTGGCGTGGTATTGGCCATCGACTTGAACTTCTCCTCGCTTTCCCGGATAGACTGCTCAGCAGCTTTAAGCCGGCGATTACGTGACACCAGCGCACTTGAAAAAATAATCATAATAATAAAAACTGCAGTTGATGCCAATACAATAACTTTGTATTGCCCCCATAACGTCAGGGGACGTTTTAAAAAGACGCTTTCCGGCGGAAGCACGGATATGTTACCCCCTGAACGATTAAGCTGAATCCAGTCAAACATGGGAACATAGACAGGTTTCACCAGGGTAATCTGTTCAGTCAGGGCAATCCTCTTATTAATAAGATCAAGTGCAAATTTACCTGCCTGTTCCCCTATAATTCCGCTTTGAAGTACCGAACCGCCGATAATGCCGCTATTTATATAAATATCAATAAGACTGAAAACCGGCACGTTCGCACTTTTCCCCACCATAACCGCAACCTCTACAGGGATGAACGATTTCCCTGTTTTATCTGCAAAATACGGGGCATATATAACTATACAATCCGGCGGGAGGGATCCGATTCGTTTAATCATTTCATTATAAGTAAGATCCATTGTATATTCGAAATCAATCTTTCCCTCCCATGCGGCAAAATCCTCTCTTGCGCTTGGCAGAAATGGAAGAAATTCATCATGTATTCCGTTAACGACTACAACCCTGCGCGTTTCCGGGAAGAGCTCCAGGGCATAACGCAGTGTTCCGGCCGAATCCATGCGCCATGGAAGTATTGCCACCTTCCGTTTAAATTTTTTTTCAATCCCGCCTCTCTTTTCTACCGGAATAATGGTAGCAAGCACCGGTGTGTAAGGGGACAACCCTTTCCCCTCATTGTCTATAAAATCGAGTGCAGGTTTTGTAACAGTAATAATCAGATCAATCCTTATATTTTTATATTTTTTTTCCAGAAGCCGCGCCATATCCGCCCGATGCCCCGGCGTATTAAACCTGAAAAAATCGAGATGTTCGATATATATATTATCAACACTAACCTGATTCATCTTTAATGAGCGCAACACACCACCGATAACTCCATCCGGAATAGGCAGACCCTGCTGATGACTGTTAAGAATCAGAATATGCTTTTCAGCAGCGTTAGAATGGAGAAGAAGATTCTCTTCCGCAAATCCAGATCTATGCGGTATCACGCTGACCATAAATAGGAGAAAACAGACCAACAGAAAAAGCCGGAATTTATTCATGAATATAATATTAACAGTTTCAAGGAAATTCTTACGGTTTTTCTCAATCAGAATATGATTAATATAGCTTATCAAAATTTTCTGATCATTTTCATTAATCATTTTTCCTCCATAATATACTAAAATTTGCAGAAAACCAGATTTCTCGCCGACAGCGTCATACATCGAACTCAATCACGAATTTTGTACCGTCAGCACGTTCAATCCTTATATTCCCGCCCAACTGTTCCGTCAGCATCCCTACAAGCTGCATGCCAAAACCTGTTGAATTCGAAAAAGTTATCGACTCAGGAATACCAATACCGTCATCCTTTATTGCAAGCGAAACAGTCTTCACTCTCCGCGATACATATATAACAATCAATCCGCTATCTCTGCCCTCAAATGCGTATTTCATCATATTTGTAATTATTTCGTTTATAATTATTCCAACATTTGAAAGCATGATAATATTTAACAGGAAATCCTCAATATTCATCTCAACCCTTACAATTTTACTATTTGGAAAAATACTTACTATCTTTCCCACAAGCGATTCCAGATATACTTTGACAGAGAGCTCACTATATTCATTTGAACAATATAATCTGTCATATAGAATGATCATGCTCTGCACCCTGGATTCTGCAGACTTCAATGATTCAATTACTTCTGAATTTTTCTCAGCAGACATCTGCAGGGTCAGTAATCCCTTTACTGTATTCATATTATTCTTTATACGGTGATGCACCTCTTTAAGGAGGAGCTCCTTTTCAGTGAGAAGATTTTTTATTTTATCCTCTGCAAGCTTGCGTTCGGTGATGTCATTACCCTGTGCAATTGTGGCAACGGGATGATTTCCGTCACTGGAGAACAGTGTGGCGGAATTCCACAAAAGAGTACGGACGGATAAGTCCATATGTTTTATATTAATCTCAACGGTTTCCAATCTTTCACCAGCAAGAGTCCGCCGGATATGATCCATTGAGCTTTTTATCTGCGATTCGGGGAAAAGAATTTCAATAGATTCCCCTATTACATCATATGAGTCCCGTCCGGTTATCTTTTCAAAGGCATAATTAAAACGGGTTATCTTAAATTGTGAATCCCATACAATAATTGGAGCGTTTGCATAATTGATCAGACTTTCCAGATAATCATTAGTTTCACGTAAAGCATCCTCTCGCTTCCTGATCTCAACGGTCGCTTTGTTCACCTTCATCCTCAGCACAAAAACAAATGCCAGTGTAATAAAAAAAGACCCGAACATTAAAACTAGAACAATCAATAATATCTGATTTCTTTCCTTAGATCTGGCCAGATCCGCTCTTTCCGGATCATAGATTATTTTATTTATATCGATATCGTTACGTATTACACCGCTTTTTTTCATAAGATCATTCATCTTGTTCCAGCGCGAAGGATTAATATTACCGACATTGACAAAGGGATAGTGAGCAAGCTCCTTTACTCTTGAAGTCTGAAATATATTATATTCTTTAAGATTAACTCCGGCAATTACGGTATTACGCGGTAACTCTGCGGCAATCCGTTCAGCTATTTCATCTGAATGTTCAAGTGCATAAATCCACCCTTTTAGAGAAGCATCGCGGAATTTTTTAACTGTATCAGCTTCAACTTCAACAAGCCGGGCATTGGTAAAAATCGAATCCCCGTAAAAATCAATGCCGTAGCTGAGCGGACTTAGAGATTTTACCTTTATTTTTCTGATCATAAATTGATATGGAGCCCCCAGCCTGTAACCGGGTATTACATCAACACGGCCGTCGATAAGATGTTCAATACCAGCCATGTGCTCATATGGAAATACCCTGCCGGGATCTATACCTTCAGCGAGCAGCATTGCCTGCAATTCAACATCGATAAGATCATTAACATTCCGTGCCACTTTTAATTTCAAAAAATCTACAGGAGAGCTTAAACTGGTGCTTTCTCTACAATAAAATTCAGCCGCACTCTGCTGAAATATAGTAGCCAACAGCACAAGAGGATCTCCCCGATCTATCCCTATAAGTATATCTGCAGCTCCGATTCCAAAATCAGAATTACCAGATGCCACCTCTTTAACTGCACTTAAAATTTTCCCGTCAGATGTAACTGCAGATCGGATCTCAACATCGAGTCCTGCATCGGCATAATAACCCTTCCACTTAGCCGCATAGTAGCCTGCAAATTGGAACTGATGATCCCATCGCAATTGTAGAGACACTTTTTTCAACTCACCTGCTTCTGAAGAATAAACATGTAGAGTCATAAAAATAATCAACAGGAATCTAACTCCCCTCATTTAAAACCACCATTCACAAAAAACATATTATGTACACACATCAAATTCCAGCACAAACCGCGTCCCCTCTCCACGTTCTATCCTTATAGCTCCGCCCATCTGCTCTGTAAGCATACAAACAAGCTGCATACCGAACCCGAATGAACCGCTTTACTTCCCTTAAGTATAGCGGAAATTTTTATAGAGCCGCCATCTCTTCCGGCAAATGCATATTTCATTGTATTCGTTATAAGCTCATTTACAATAATTCCAATCGGGAGAAGAGTCTGAACTCCCAGAATAAAGTCATCAATACTGCTCTCGATCTGAACACTTTTTTTGTTAGGGAAGTTTTCTGTAATTTCTGCAATCAATCCAGGAAGATATTCACTTATTGAGACTTCATTAAAATTATCCGAACGGTACAGTTTATCATACAGAACCATCATACTCTGAACGCGGCTCTCTGCATCTTTCAATGCATCAACAGCTGCAGGATCTGTTAATGACTCGGCCTGAAGAGAGAGGAGTCCATTGATAGTATTCATGTTATTCTTAATGCGGTGATGCACCTCTTTCAAAAGAATATCCTTCTCCAGAAGAAGACCTTTTATTCTCTCCTCGGCATCTCTCCGTTCAAGCTCGCCGGCGGCGCGGATTGACACCATTTTTAAAATCGATTCTGCAAGAGCAGGATCATCCATCTTCTCCCGCCCGATAACAGCTATGAGTCCTATGGGCTCACCACTCGATCCCCAGAGAGTTACACCAGCATAACTCTCCGCTTTCATCTCCTGAAGCACAATATCTTTCGGGAAGAGGCCTCTGACATTTTCTTCAAATGTACAGATATTTTTACCTGCAACCACACCACACGGTGTATCATTCAAAGTGTACTCAATGTTATCCTCAAACTCGCCGTCAAAATAGACAGCAACGGTCCGCGCCGAAAGTCCGCCGCCTACAAGTTTATCAATACAGACAAAATCCATCTTTAGAGTTTCAGCAAGATACCTGGCCAGAGACTGAAAAAAATCATCCCCGCCCGATAGATGCGATCCGCTCATAATAAGAAACAGCTGAGTCTCATCCATCTGCTGAATCTCCATTCATCAACAGATATACCCTTTTCCGATTTAACTGTCTCATGCTTTGCAGCTGCGGCGGTAAGGTCATCAGGGTGCATCTTCTCCGACACAAGCTGCCCCAGAAGTTCATCAGGTGAATATCCAAGGATATCCTCATAGCGTTTACTCACAAAAGTATATCTTCCGGTATCATCAATCTCGCATATCAATTCACTGCTGTTTTCAATTATCCGGGTAAGATTATTCTGGCTCTCCCGAAGTTCAAATTCAGTTTTTTTACGGAGAGTAACGTCGCTGAGGGTCCCTATCATCCGCAAAGTTCTCCCTTCAGAATCCCATTCAACTGCCTTTCCCCTGGTGCAGACCCATAACCATTCACCCGACTTCCTCTTCATTCTTAAATCAATATCGAATTTTATTCCGCTGCCAATACTGTTTTTTAAATCCTCTTCCACCCGGTCAATATCATCCGGATGGACAAGAGTTCTCCATGAATCATAGCTTGCAGAAAATTCCCCATCCGAATAACCGAGAAGATTGTAACATTCAGTATTGAAAAATGCGCTTCCGTCCGATGTGTTCCAGTCCCATATTCCATCATCTACCGCGGCAAGAGCCCTTGAAAAACGCTCTTCGCTTTTACGAAGAGACTCTTCAGCCTGTTTAAGGGCAGATATATCTCTTGATACACCTAAAACATTGCTCACTGTACCGTCTTTTGCGAAAATCGGATTAACCCGCCAGTCAAGAACAGTTTTACCTTCAGCCCCCTCCCACTCGAAAATCTCACCCTGAGATTCTCCCGTGTCAAAAACCTTCTGAATTTTTTCCTCCCATAACTCAACCAAATCAGGATCAAAACCCATCTCCCGGTGTGTCTTTCCAACAAACTCATCCCATGTTTTACCGCTCACCGTAAGAGTTGCCTTGTTGGCATATGTGTGTCTTGTATCTTTATCATAAACCATTATGTAATCTGTGCTGCTCTCGGCGAGGCTCCTGAACTGCTCTTCGCTTTCGCGGAGATTCTCCTCTGCGAGTTTTTGGTCCGTTACATCATTATATAATGTCACAACCTCTCCCGATGGGAGTTTGAATACATAATTGTCGAAGTAATTTGAAAATTTGTCATCTTTGTATATTTTCACAGGAAAAAAGTCCGGCTCTCCGGTATCCCATACTTTTTTTAATACAGGTATCAGCCCGTAACTATCAATCTCCGGACGCAGATCTAAGAGACTTCTGCCGACAACATCTTCAATGGTTTTCCCTTCAATTTTAAGTCCCGATTTGTTAAAATTCTTAACAATATAATCAGCCCCTCTGCTTCCGTCATTTATTACAGTATAGATGGCCGAACCGCTGGTCATACTGTCATAAAGCCCGCGGAACAGACTCTCGCTTATTTCAAGTTTGCGTTCGGCTTCAATAACCAATTCATTTATGGCATAAAGTTCCTCGTTCGTTGCCTCCATCTCCTCCATCGAGGCATTGAGCTCTTCATTTGTAGCCTCCAGCTCTTCAACCGCAATTTTGAGTTTTCCGTTAAGCGCTGTGAGTTCCTCGTTCTTATTTTTTAAATCTCTCTCTGCAAGTACGCGTTCAGTGATGTCAGAGAACACTACCATTCCAGCCTCAATGTTTCCGTTTTCATCCCGAATCGGTGCGGCATTGGCAAGAACAATACGATCTTCGCCAATGGATCTTCGAATTATAAATTCTCTGCTGTTTATATCACCATATAAAACAGCCCTGGCTAAAGGGACTTTGTCAGTTTCAAGCGGACTCCCGTCTAAATCCAGAATCTGCCAGCTCGTTACATACTTATCTATTCCGACTCCATCAACTAATTCCTGACGATCACCGCCGCGGATAAGAAGACCGGCGTCATTCACATATCGAAGTTTGCCATCCGATGCATCGGCAATTGCAATCCCTGCCGGACTCTGATCCATGGCTGCCTGAAGAATAGCTTTTGTCCGATAAAGTTCTGTTTCTGCGCGTTTCTGCTCTGTAATATCCGACAGAATACAGTGAGTCTGCTGAAAACTGCCGTCCGTTTTATATCCGATACGCCCCTCAAAGGCAATAAATCTTCTCTCTCCGCATTTATGCATCATCTGAAATTCAGAGTGTATCTTGCCTGCGGCCTTAAACATCGGGAACCGTTCGCGGAAAGCCTCAACAAATTCCGGCGCAAGAAAATCTCCAAACCATTTACCCATCACCTCATCGCGGTCATAACCGAGAGTTTCAAGCCACTTCTCATTGACCTCAACAAAATGTCCCTCCTCATCAAGAGACTGATAACCAAGCGGAGCCTTGTCGAATAACCCGTAAAAGTGTTCTTCACTGGCCTTTACTCTTTTATGCGCGGCAACAAGCTCAAAAGCCATCTCAATTGAAGACTGCAGAACAAAATCACCGGAACTTTTTATAACATAACCGTAACGTGTAATACCGCGAACTCTGTCCACCATCTCCTGCTCGGAGTGTGAAGTATGAAAAACAATGGGTACCTCACGAAAGGCAAGAATCTGCTTTGCAGCCTCAAATACCGCTTCCGAGATCTATATCCATTAGAACAAGATCAATCGTATCATTTGAAAAAGAGAGCTCTACAGCTTTTTCACCTGAACCGGCATTTAAAACATTATAACCAAACCTCTTTAAAGTCTTGGTGATAACAATAGAAATTATAGCCTCATCCTCAACAAGGAGAATGGTTTTAGTTGTGTTGTCGTTTATCATCGAAGATCCTATGGGTTTTTAAGAGAAATATCTATAAATATAACACATAATACCCTATAAAACAACCGAATTTACCCACACGAATGTGTTTTTTTAACCACACGAACGTGTGGTTTTTACATCACACGTTCGTGTGATGCGGAGACCGCCCCCTCTGGCCTCTGGCCATCTCCCCCCTGCTAATACTAATCATTACCCACATCTTCAGTGTAACCCCTAAACTCCCCGGCCCCCGCACCCCCGGAGGGGGCAAAGAAAAATATGAAAAAATGTTTCTAAAATAATCCGCCTGATCATAATATTATAAGCCTGTACTTTCAAAGCCTTGCCCCCTCCGGGGGTGCGGGGGCTGATGGGTTTGGTAAAACAAAGTAATGACTGATAACATATCAGTCCTCAAAAAATCTTATTGCATTAATTGCAGATTTTAACTATATTAATACTGCTCAACAAATCTATCAGAGAATAAAATGAAACCCACGGTAAATATACATATTGGCGATTACTACTCCAGCAGAACACCTGTAGTTATAACAACAGTCCTGGGGCCATGCGCGGCAGTCTGCCTTTATGACCCGGCAAATAAGATCGGCGGGATGAATCATATACTTTTGCCGGGAGATTCCCCGGCAGATATTGAAAACGGAGATTCCAGATACGGAATAAATGCCATGGAACTGCTGATAAATCAGATGATGAAACTCGGGGCAAACCGCTACAAACTGACGGCGAAAGTATTCGGAGGAGCATCAATTCTCTCCACAGTCTCATCCGAATTCTGCATGGGGATGAGAAACATCGAATTTGTAGTAGATTTTCTGTTAACTGAAAAAATTCCAATACTAAACTACAATTTCGGAGGGGTCGATTCCCGGAGAATCTATTACCACACCGATACAAATGATGTTCTGTTGAAAAGAATAAAATCAAGAGAAGTAATAAACGAGTTTGCCCATATTCAGAACAGACGCCACGATTTAGAAAAGAGAATAAAAAAGTCATCGAAGATTGTCTACTTTGACTGAGTAAAAACAATCTCCACCCTTGTGCCGTTATCACTGTAAATTTTCACTTTCCCGCCGATCTGATCCGCCAGCGCTGAAACAAGATTAAGTCCAAATCCTCCGGATTTAGTAGCGGCAATTTCGTCAGGAATTCCCGCACCGTCATCGCTGACAGATAGAGTAATTTCATCCCCGGATTTAAAAACAGAAACCTTTATAATCCCCTCTCTTCCATCGGGGAATGCATACTTAAAGGCATTGGTAATAAGTTCATTGATTGCTATCCCCATGGGAAAAATCGTCTTTGTATCGAGTATAAAATCCTCAATATCTTTTATAATAGTTATCTGTCTGGAATTCTCAAAAATCAGAAATATATCATCTATAAACTTTTCGAAATAATCTTTAATATTCATCTTGCGGTAATCTTCAGATCTGTAAAGCTTATCATACATAAGCATCATGCTCTGAACACGGCTGCGTGCGTCATTGAGAGCAGTTACCGCCGTCTCATCGGTCATGGATGAAGCCTGCAGCATCAGGAGACCCGAGATTGTATTCATATTATTCTTGATACGGTGATGCACTTCACTTAAAAGAAGATCCTTCTCTTTAAGGAGAGAGTTAATCGTTTCAAAAGATTTCCGTGCCTCAGAGACATCTCTGCTGAATACAGCAATACTTGTCACGTCTCCGGCACTGTTCTTAATTGGATAAATATGACTGTCGAGGGACAGACCTCCCCTTTCATCTGAAATAACAAGGGGCTTGCCTGTTATGACAACCTCATTTATTTTTTCACGTCTTGAAGCTGCAAGTTCCGGAGAGAAAAAACTGAACATATCCGACCCGATCATCTGCTCAACAGTTAACCCGAATCTTTCAGCAAGAGTTTTATTCGATTCAAGAACAATACCCCCGGGTGTCATCAGAAAAGCACCGTCTGTTGTGGCATTCATAAGAGTTTTCAGTTTAATCTCTGAATCACGAAGTTTTTCATCTACCATTCTCTTCTGGATTACAGACTGGATATTCGACAGGAATATTTTCATATTTATTCTGTCGGTTTCACTATAACCGGTTTCTGAATTTGCCACTGCTGCAACTGACTTTATCTTGCCGTCTGTAAATACAGGGATAACCATTAAATTTTTCAGTTGTACGTGTCCCGCAGGAAGCCCCCTTTTGGCTGAATTATCCGCGCTGTAATCATTTATCAGCAGATCCTCCCGGGACCTTACAGCCTCGGCCCAGATCCCGCATTCGCTGATATTATACAGCTGAGGTTTCTGGTCCATCATGCAGTCTTTCATAGCCTCACCTGACCATGAGTATATTGTCATGGCTGTTTCATTATCATTTATAAATCCGTAAAAACCGTACCGGCTCTTTGTTATACGAACTATGGTGGAAAGAATATTATCACAGTTAGTTTTAAAATCATCATCTGCATGTTTTGCCACATTCCAGAGATCATCAAGTCTGGCAAGAGCCGATTCAGACTCCATACGCAATTTCTTCTGATCAGTTATATCCCTGTTGCTCCCGCGGCGTCCCGCAAAATTCCCGGCATTATCATAAACAGCACGGCATGCATGACCTATCCATTTTACGTCACCACCCCTGGTAGTAATTCTGAACTCAGTTTCATTCTCTTCGGGGAAATGCCTTTCTTCATCATGTTTAAAACACAAACTATCACTATCATCCGGGAAAATTATTCTTCGAAATAAATGCGGATCGTTTAAAAATTCATCCTTCGTATATCCTGTAATTCTTTCACATGATGGTGAACAGTAAATCATTCTGCCGTCGGGACCTATCCAGAACTCCCAGTCATATGTTAAATCCGCTATGGTTTTGTACTTTTCATAATCAGCCGCTATCTGGTTCTGAAGCCGTCTTTTTTCAGTTATATCCTGCCCCATTACAAGAACAGCAGGTCCGTCCGAAAGAGTTATAGGATATGATGTCGATTCTGTCAGGCTGCGGGTTCCATCAGGATGTATAAATGTAAGTTCAATAGTGGAATTTGACTTCCCGTCCATCGCGCGTTTTTCTCTTTCTCTTATCACCATCATCTCTTCCGGCGAAATCACACTCTCAAGTTTAATCCCCTTAATATCTTCAGGATTATTATAGCCAAGACGCTCCGCGGCTGCCTGATTGGCAAAAATAAATTCACCATTCCTTACAAGAAAAATTGATACGGGGTTTTTATCAACAAGAAAGCGATATCTCGCCTCGCTCTCCCTGAGGGCACTCTCGGCAACTTTGCGTTCTGTAATATCTGCAATTATACTATCGTATTCCATAAGATTGTTATCCGCGTCGTAATGCGGAACAGGTGTATTCCTCACCCATAACACTGAACCATCACGGCATATAATCCGATGTTCAATAAAATTAAATATACCGCGATTAATAATGTCCGACGCAAAGAGTACAACTCTCCCCCTGTCATCGGGATAGATCATCCTGTACCAGAGCTCCGGATCTGAAAAAAAATCTTCAGGAGTATACCCTGTGACAGCTTCACACCCCGGACCATGTACGGTCCTTACGGGGGATTTATTCTCTATAAAAACCGTATATATATAACCGACAACAGATTCGAAAAGACGTTTATAACGTTCGTCCCTCTCTTTTAAAATGTCTTCAGATTTTTTCCTGGCGGTAATATCCTCAAAAATTGTGGCAAAATATCCTCTCTCCGGGGAGTATGCGGTAACCTTAAACCACTTGTCCAGCTGACTGGAATAATTCTCAATAGTAAGCCGCACGCCGGTAAATGCCACCTGGCCATAAGTGGTAATCCAGTAAGGTTCAAGATCCGGAATAAGCTCCGTTACTCTTTTACCGATTATAAGTTCCGGATTAAGCCCGGTGTAGCTTTCAAAAGCGGGGTTCACTTCAAGAAAAACATAATCAACGGGATTACCCCATTCATCTGCAATAATCTCATGAAGGGCAAAACCATCAATCATATTCTCAAAGAGATCTTTGTACTGTTTATTTCTATTGTTAAGTCTCTTCTCGGCAATCTTCCTTTCGGTAATATCCCTTGCTCCAAGCACTGCTCCGGTAATAACTCCGTTCTCACCGGAGATATTACGTCCTGTAACTTCAAACCACCGGTAGGTACCGTTCCTATGCCTCTGCCTTAATTCAACCGAACCCTCTCCCTTAAGACACATCTCGCTTATATCTTTTATATTCCGCTCTTTGTCCGCGGGATGAACAATATCAGCTGCCCATGTACCCAGAAGCTCATCCTGCCGGTATCCCAGAACTCTTTCAAATGACGGAGAAACATATGTATAAAAACCATCTTCATCAAGCCGCGCCACAAGATCGGCCATATACTCAGTAACATCACTGAGCCGCTCTTCACTCTCTTTATGAAGCTTGGAATAACGGTCACGCTCGGCCAGCGTTCTGGCAAGCTTAATGTTGCTGTAGCTGAGTCTGGAAATTATATTAATAAATTTTATAAAAAACGTCATAGTGGTAAAAACATCATCTCTCCCCAACCTTGGAACGCCTTCGAGCGCGGCAATATACTTCTCTTCGTTAAAACCGTACTCCTTAGCCTGAGAACGGAACAGGTCATAATCTATAACTTCATCTTTAAACAGAAACTGCCCCAGAAAAAGATTACCCGCATGCTTTCCGCCGATCTTAACAGGTGTGGCAATATTCCACATGTTGTTTTTACACTTATACAGTTTATATGAACCTTCAGCTATACCCTGAGAAAGAATAGTATCGCTTTCAACACAATTGCGGCATGAAACCGGATTTACTCTATGAAATTCTGTACAAATATCCTGCCATCCCGCCGCCACAAGAACTGTACCATCCAGATCTACTATAGACAATGATCTTCCGGTCATATCATAAACGTCATCCATGACAGACTGAAGCATTTTAATATCAACAACATCTGCGAGAACAAGCT
Source organism: Spirochaetae bacterium HGW-Spirochaetae-5 (assembly GCA_002839285.1). GTDB lineage: Bacteria > Spirochaetota > UBA4802 > UBA4802 > UBA5550 > WRGT01. The sequence continues at coordinate 12,766 of PGXT01000139.1, forward strand.
CACCGATATCACCATCGGGGGAGAGTATGCTGTCAAGCTTTGATCTAACCCTCTCCTCGCTCTCACGAAGAACTTCTGCTGAAGACTTCAGCCGCTGGTGGGAATCAAAAAGTTCAAAAGCCATATTTATAGAAGAAAGAAGAACAAAATCGCCGGAGTTTTTTATAACATAACCGTATCGGGTAATCTCCTTAACAGATTCAACAACACTCTGCTCGGAATGGGAAGTAAGAAAAACAATAGGAATATCCCGCGTCTCAAGAATAAGCCGCGCAGCCTCGGGCCCGTTAACACCGGAACCTAAATCTATATCCATGAGAATAAGATCAATCGAAGAGTCGGTTAAAGCTGTCTCCACAGCTTTTTTACCGTTATTTACAGTAACCACACTATAACCGCTCTGCTTCAGCATTTTAGCCGTTACCATTGAAATAACGGCCTCATCCTCAACAAGGAGAAGTCTTTTACCCCTATCGATTTCCATTTATACTGCCCCGGGAATTATTGTAGAAAAGTACCCTACGAAGAGCAATTTAACCAATAATGATTAAATAGTCAAATTTAATCAAAAAAAGATGAATATGGGAAGCAGCAAAAGGGGTCAGAGCCTTAAATTGCAGGCATGATATTTACATATGGAAAATTTGAAGCAGCGGCGCTGAGACCTGAGTAATTTTTTAATTTTTTATCTGCTCCATGTTTGAGCAGAATTTTTACTGCGTCGATATGGCCATTCTCTGCGGCAAACATAAGCGCGGTTATTCCATAGGTATTCACGGCATTCACATCGGCTCCATGTGAAATAAGAACCGCCATAATATTCATAAAATTGTCATCTGAAGCATACATAAGAGGGGTCAGTCCCAGATTATCTTTTTTATTAATATCCGCGCCGCGCTTAATCAGAAATTCAGCAAGAGCAGAATTATTATTTAAAACTGCATACATCAATGGCGTCATCCCTTTATCATCGCGGGAATTAATATCCGCTCCACTTAACAGAAGCTTTTCAATTGCCGGAATATCACCCTTTGAGGATTCACGTATAATATCCTTAACATCAGCAGCGCTGACCGTGAAAGATATCATAATAAATGATATTATCATCAGGTTAAAAAAATTTTTCATCAATTATTCACCGGTAAAATTAATTGTTCTTTAATACCGCAGTCTACCAGGATTACAAGCTAATTTTTAGGCATGTGCCCATTTAAACACAAAATCAGCTCTTAATATACTGCGAATCTTTATATTCAGCACTTATATTACAGTGTCAGATTATTATATAACAGGTGAAATTTTTTTTTTAGTTTTAGGCACATTCCGGAATATTGGGATAATAATTAAATCCATTCAAATCTTCCGGGCCCCCTAAATCCCCCGGAGGGGGACTTTGGAAGACTTTTAAGCAATTATCTGTATTAATTATTTTTTATTTCAGACAAATTAAATATTTTTAATATAAAGAAATATGTATTATTATAATAAAATATTTACTTGTAAAACAATCTTCAAGTCCCCCTCCGGGGGATTTAGGGGGCTGTTGAGTTATGGGTACAAGTCAGTTTGAGAAAGAGGGTGGCCGAGAGCGATGTGCTGAGCCTGTCGAAGTAGCCGGGAGATTTTCCGGTATTATATAAAAAACTATTCGATAAAAAATCATCAGGTCGAAACACCAGGCTTTACCCCCTCCGAGGGTACGAGCCGAAAAAAATTTAAAAACCTCAAATAAAAAAACTTGACATATTTTTACTAAACCAGTTCATTCGAAATAACATTGCAAGGAATAATTAATAATAAATGAAATCCCTCTTGAGCACATCACCTGTTTTACAAAACCTCATCGTCGTGGTCGTGGTGGTCAGCTCATGCACATACCGGTTTATACCGTAGGGTAAGTTATTATATAATAAACAATAAAAGCCCCCGCCGGTGTAAACCGGCGGGGGCTTTTTTAGTTTATGGCTGTTTAAAATGTGCCTTACAGCACACCTGAACAGATTCCATGTGATTTAAAGAATTGAAAAAATTACTTTATTTTAAACTAAAGGAGCCCGTTATGAAAATGTCAGGTGCAGAAATAATCATCAAGTCTCTGGAAAAACATGGTATCGAAACTGTAGCAGGGATACCCGGAGGAGCCGCACTCCCCCTCGGCACGAACAGGGCGCCGGCTTTATAGCACAGGGTATGGCGCGCTCGACGGGGAGACCGGCTGTCTGCATTGCAACATCCGGCCCCGGTGCGACAAATCTGATCACAGCAATAGCAGATGCAAAACTCGACTCAATCCCGCTGGTTGCGATTACATGCCAGGTTCCACTCTCTCTCATCGGAACAGACGCGTTTCAGGAGGTGGATATGTACGGACTGACACTATCCATAACCAAGCACTCAATACTTGCGAAAACAACAGAAGATCTCCCAATGATAATCAACGATGCTTTCCGTATCGCACAGAGCGGCCGACCGGGACCCGTTGTAGTTGACGTACCTAAAGATATACTCAGCCGCATAATAGAGATTGAAGCGCTCCCCGAACCGGCAGAGATATGCAATTATTCAGACCACTCAAAACTCCCGGCAAAGATATGCAGCGCAATTGCCGAAAGAATAAACTCAGCTAAACGCCCGGTACTATACGCAGGGGGCGGAATTATTGCGTCATCCGCCTTTGATGAGCTGAAAACCCTTGCGGAAAAAAACTCAATACCCGTTGCTGTAACACTCATGGGACTGGGATCTTTCCCATGTGACAGCGGACTCTACCTCGGCATGGTGGGGATGCACGGCAATCACAGCACAAATATAATCTTTGATAATGCCGATCTGATCATCTGCATCGGAAGCCGCTTCAACGACAGAACAACCGGGGCAGCCGTACAATTCGGAAAAAAAGCCGACATCATTCACATCGATATCGACCCGTCCGAAATCAATAAAATAAAGAAAACATTCATATCTCTGGCATCCGATGCCAGAAGCGCCATGGAAAAAATCATCCCGATGATCGAAGAGAACAGCAGAGAGGAGTGGCTGGAAACATGTAAAGAAAAACGCGCCCGTTATGACAAAAAACATCACAGCATTTCGGCACACCCGGAATCAGTTATCAGAGCGGTAAGCGCTGCGGCAGACAAAGATGCAATCATCACTACCGATGTCGGGCAGCACCAGATGTGGGTGGCACGAAACTATCCCTTCAAAACAGGAAGAAATTTCCTCACCTCGGGCGGACTCGGTACAATGGGATTCGGACTCCCCGCGGCAATCGGAGCAGCCATTGCAAACCCCGAAAAACAGGTAATCTGCTTCAGCGGAGACGGCTCCATTCTAATGAATGTGCAGGAACTTGCAACACTGGCAGACCTGAAACTGAATGTGAAGATCATACTGCTGAATAACGGTCAACTGGGACTGGTACGTCAGCAGCAGGAACTCTTTTACAATAAAAACTATATAGCAACAACATTTATAACGGCTCCGGACTTCCCGGAAATAGCAAAAGCATTCAATATTACCGGTTTCGGAATAGATTCAACAGCTCCAAATTCTATGACCATTGAACAATGCATGAAAGTTCACGGACCGGTACTTATAAATGTTCCGGTGCAGGAGGAGTATAATGTCTACCCCATGGTGCCTCCGGGAGAATCGAATATTGTAATGATGAAGGGGGAGGAGACAGAGAAGAGTGAACCGCTGAAAAAAGCTGTATCATAACAGAATATGATTTCACATCCCCCTTTAGTAAAGGGGGATGTACCCACAACTCAATGCCCCCCAAACCCCCCGGAGGGGGACTTAAAAGATTGGATATAACTTTTAGTATTTAACAATAATTGCCAGCAGGTAGATGTATTTACTCTAACTTTCTACACAATTTTATGTATAAAGTTTTAAAAATTAATTTCCAGGCATCTTTTCATATTATAATAAAACAACTATTTTCATTTCATTTTTTTTAAGCCCACCGACCGAGGGTTTGGGGGGCAGATGTGGGTACAAATCAGTTTATTAAAGAGGGTTTTTACTGAACCTGCTTTCAATTATTTAATAAATACTTGCAATTATTCAATTATAAATTATCATAAATTCAGGTAGCAAATTATTTTCCGGAGTGCTTATGCTTCGCGCTGTGCCCCAAAAATAAACCGCTGCCAAAAATTTATAATTCACTTAATGGACATAAATCTTATGCGGTTTGAAAGAAAAAATGCGATTAAAAATATAATAATTGCTGAAGAGCTCAGAGGAAAAATTGCAGCCCTCTCAGATATAGAATTTCCGGTACTCTACTCCGCAAATATTGAAAAAACCATAGATTCTATTCTGCTCGAATCCGAAAATGGAATTCTCCTGACAGTTCTGATAACCCCTGAGCATACATATAAAAGTATATATAAACATCTGAACCTGATCGATTATTCAAGAATTTTCTATCAGATGCTTCTTATCGGATCGGAGGAGGAGCTTAATGATCGGAACCTTGATCGATTATATCACATCAGCGATTTTCTCCCCGAAACAGCCACTGAAAAGAAACTTAAATTTGTAATTAATAAATCTCTGTCAATAATCGAAAAGCATTTTCAGAATGAGCAGAAAAAAAACTGGTATTTCAACAGACTTACCGATGCCCAGAGAGACCAGGAGGATCTGATAAATATCGGAAAATCACTCTCCGGTGAAAAGGATATGGAAAAACTCCTCAGGCTTATCCTCTATCTCAGCAAAAAGATCACCGGCGCCGATGCCGGGAGTATCTACCTTGTTGAAGAGGATGAAAACGAAAAAAAACGTCTCAGGTTTAAATACTCTCACACATTCTCCAGAGAGATACCTCTTGAAGAATTCGTAATGGATATGAACAAAAAATCCATCTCCGGCTATGTTGCCGTTACCGGTGAAGTCCTTAATATTCCCGATGCGTATAAAATTCAGGAACTTGCTCCATATTCATTCAATCCATTTTTTGACAGGCAGCACAGCTACATAAGCAGATCAATGCTTGTTGTACCTATGAAGAATCATCTCGACCAGATAATCGGAGTAATACAGCTGATCAACAGCAAAGAAGATCACAACGGAGTTAAAAAATACGAAAACGAAGCATTTGAAATAAAACTGGAGAGTCCGGCCGATTTTGACAGATACGTGGTTACATTTGATGATAGGTACAACAGCCTCCTGGAAGCAATCGCCGGACAGGCGGCAATCTCCATCGAAAACAACAGACTTATAAATCAGATACAGAAACAGTTCGAAGAATTTGTAAAAGCATCCGTAACAGCAATAGAATCGCGGGACCCTGCCACATCGGGACATTCATTCAGAGTCGCGCAGATATGCAAAGAGATGGCTTTCGCCGTGAATGAAGTTCACTCCGGGTATCTGAAAGATTTCACCTTTAATGAAAATGATATAAAAGAACTGGAGTTCGCGGCGTTGCTCCACGACTTTGGAAAAGTATATATTGACCTTAACATATTTAAAAAAGCAAAAAAACTCTACCCTAAAGATCTGGAAAACCTGAAACTCCGTCTCGATTACCTGTACCGTTATCTCGAGCTGGCGTATTTCGCAAAAGAGATGGAGATACTCCGCGAGGGTCTTAACTTCAACAAACCATATGAAGAGGAACTTAGCCGGATAAGATCTGAAAAGACATCAAAACTCACCCGCATAATTTCGATCAAAGAGGATCTGGTAACCTTAAATGAACCGACAATTACAGACCGCGATCCGGAACAGGTGCTTGAAGAAATTCTCCATGAGATAGAAAACATTGAGTGTATAGACATAACCGGACACAAAGTGGATATACTTACAGACAATGACAGAGTAAATCTTATGATAAAAAGAGGGAGTCTCAACAACGAGGAGAGACTGGAAATCGAGAGCCATGTTATTGAAACATATAAATTTGTAAGTAAAATCCCATGGCCCCCTGAATATAGACGTATACCTGAAATTGCAATGCGGCACCACGAAAAACTTGACGGCACCGGTTACCCCGATGGTCTGAAGGGAAAGGAATCGGTATCCATCCAGTCAAGAATGATGGCTATAGCTGACATCTATGACGCACTGACCGCACAGGACAGACCATATAAAAAATCGGTTCCAATAGATAAAGTAATTAAAATTCTGAAAGAGGAAGCGGACAACAACAAACTCGACTCCGACCTGGTTGATCTTTTTATAGATACAAAACTCTATGAAAAACTATCAACAACCGCAACCGCACCGGATTAAATTTTTCAACATCACCCCTTCCCCATCTCACCATGGGGAAGGTGCCCAACGGGCGGATGGAGAGGGAGATATACAACTCACCTCTGAATACCTGCACATGACAATTTAACACAATCTTCACATAACTGCACTTATTACCGGTTTGACAAAATTACAGCCTTTTTATCTCCTGATAATATTCTATATTGAAAAGATACACCTGCTGCACTTTCCCGTAGAGGGAGTGGGTTAGAAATAATATCCGGAGTAAACACAAATGAAAGATAATACAATTACATATGACAATGGAATACTGGTTGTTCCGGATAAACCGGTTCTTCTTTATATCGAAGGGGACGAGGTTATCTGGAAAGAGATTCTCGCAGGGGAGAAAGCTCACAAAGCAACAGGGGAATGGCTCCCGGAAGAATCAATCGCACAGATAGAGAAGTATAAAATAGCAATCAAAGGCCCTCTCACAACCCCGGTCGGAGGAGGGATGAGAAGTATAAACGTAGCGCTCAGGCAGAGATTCAAACTCCACTCATGTATAAGACCGGTCAGGTATTTCAGTGGTGTACCAAGTCCTGTAAAATGGCCCGAACATGTGGATATGGTTATATTCCGTGAAAACATGGAGGACCTCTACACCGGAATCGAATGGAGAGCAGGGAGCCCCGAAGCTGACAAAGTTCTCGCTTTCCTCAATGGAGAGATGGGACAATCGATCCCTTCCGATTCAGGTATAGGTATTAAACCGATAAGCATCAGACATACTAAAAATCTCATGAGAAACGCCGTCCGATATGCAATCAATCACAATAGAAAGTCCGTAACGATAATGCACAAAGGTAATATTATGAAATTTACAGAAGGGGCGTTCCGTGACTGGTGCTACGAAGTAGCTAAAGATGAATTCCCCGATGATACAATAACAGAGAAAGAACTTAAAGAGAAATACAACTGGAAACAGCCCGAAGGTAAAGTGGTTATTAAAGACCGTATCGCCGATGCCATGTTTCAGGAGATTATAATAAGACCGCTTAACTACGATGTAATCGCAGCTCCAAATCTCAACGGCGATTTTATCTCCGATGCCCTTGCGGCACTTGTCGGCGGTCTAGGGATTGCACCGGGTGCAAATATCGGAAACAATCATGCAATATTCGAAGCAACCCACGGAACAGCTCCCGATATCGCCGGAGAGGATATAGCTAATCCAGGCTCACTCATTCTTTCCGGAGAAATGATGCTGCGCTACATAGGATGGGATGAAGCAGCAGATCTTATAATAGAAGCATTCGAAAAAACAATTTCAGAGGGTAAAGTAACAATAGATCTCTCCAGTCAGATGGATGGAATCTCTTCGCTGAAGTCGTCTGAATTCGGAAACGCTGTTGCGGAGAATATAAAATAGCCGGGGCTTTGACCTTGTAAATTTTCTATCTTAAGATCCCCCCGTTTCGCTTCGCTCAACATCCCCCTTTAATAAAGGGGGTTATGAAATTCCGGAAGTCTAAACCCTCTTTATCAAAGAGGGTAACCATAGGCCGGGAGATTTTTCGGTATTATATAAAAAATTATTTGATGAGAAATAATCCGGTCACGTCACTAATCGCTATACCCGCTCTTAATAATTCTATCTGTAAGAATAATTACAGCGGCAATCTCAAAAAAAGCTGTAATAAGCCTGAACAGTGTTACCACGGTATCAACCGTGGTAAAGTCATTCCCTGAAAACATTCTGTTAAAAAAATAAGCCAGTGAATAAGCAAAATGAATATCCATAAAATACAGCTGAATTTTGCGGTTTATATCTTTTTTATTAAAAAGTCTGAAAATATGAAATGTGAGAAAAAATGCCAGAAGCAGACCTGCAGCAACAGCATAAACTTTTCCATACAGGAAATTCAGAAAAATCATCAGATAAATGATCTCTATATAGTAGAAAGTAGCAAAATAAGGGACAAATGAGTTCACTTTCTCTTTAATATCGATTTTTTTCAGCATTAAGTTAATCCCGGCGACATAAATATCGGCAGCATTTTACTTCCGGTGGTACAGCGCTTCGCGCTGCGCCTGAAATAATCCGCACCATAATAACTGTAACTGCTCAAAAACCTGTAGTATTTATCTCCGCCGCGCCACCGGCACGGCGGAGAGCAGTTTTACCACCAGTTTATAAGTAGATACTAATATCTTACTCTTTAATACAATAAAATTATTGTCAACAAATGTATATTATATAAAATGGCTAAAATAAAGAGGAACCAATTGGAAGAAAAATATACAATAATCGTACCTGAAGAGTTTCATCTCGATAGAATTGATCTTGTAATACCCGCATCTCTTGAGGCGGATTTCACACGAAGTCAGATACAGAAGCTCATCAAAAACGAACAGATAACCGTAAACGGATTACCCACAAGACCGAATTACAAAGCAAAAACCGATGATGAAATAGAGATAACTATAACAGAAGAAGAATACGTAGAACCTGTGGCGGAAAATATCCCGCTGAATATACTCTATCAGGATGATGATATTGCAGTAATAAACAAACAGCCCGGTCTTGTAGTACACCCCGGACCCGGGAACTATAGAAGCACACTGGTTAGCGCACTGATGTATCATATAAAAAAGCTCTCAACCGCGGGTGATCCCCACAGGCCCGGCATTGTACACAGACTCGACAGGGATACATCGGGACTGATGGTAATAGCAAAAACAGATGAAGCTTATGAAGGGATGGTTAAACAGTTTCAGGCCAGAACAATTGAAAAACGGTATACAGCAATTATTATCGGAAAGCCCGTCAAGGAACATGCTGTAATAAACAGACCTATCGCCCGGCATAAAAAGTACAGACAAAAAATGGCAATAGATGACGATGGACGGGAAGCAATAACAGAGTACACAATCTCACGAATATGGCATACACAGGTAAGTACATTCACAATGCTCGATGTAAGAATACATACCGGACGGACTCACCAGATCAGAGTTCACCTCTCATCTATCGGAAATCCGGTGATCGGCGACCAGATATATTCAAAGAAATGGGCTAAATACAAAGTACCATACCTTCTTCTTGCGTCAACTTTTCTTAAATTCAAACATCCCGTAACAGGTGAAGAGTTATCATTTACTGCAGAGCTTCCGGAACACATGAAGGAGTATATCGTAAAACTCGATACAATGCTCGAGCAGTATCAGTAGCACTGACAGAGAATTATATTCCCTGATTAATAATAATTTTAACTCTTTTGAAAAGTGCCATGGCAAAATTGTAAAATGAAGCTGTAATCAATTTCAAGATTAACTTTTTCATTTACCATTTTATGAAGTTTGATAATTGAATGTTCCTTCGGTACTTTACCTGCAAACTCTTCAAGTAATGCTTTAAGGCATTTCTCAACTGCCTGCTGTGCATGAAAAGAAACAACAGGGGTTAGTTTTTCAACATGCATTATCAATTGAATACTTTCAAGATCCATCTCTGCCGATTTCAGCCATTCAATAGTATTTATTCTCATATTAACTCTAGACCGGAACCGATAATTTCTTTTGAAAAACAGCTCCCGGTTTCAATAAATTTCTTATGCATCGGCTTTGTATGGACAATAATATCTATTGCATATTTTTCACGTAAAACATGCATCTGCCTGGATACATTTCTTACTATATCGCGTTTTTGGCTCCAACTTGAAGGCATAAAATCATCCTTAGTCACTACATATAAATCTATATCACTATCGCAATCAGGATTGCCCCAGGCATAGCTGCCGAAAAGAATAACTTTTTCAGGGTCCATCTTTTTCAGTGCTTCGATTATTTCTATCCTGATATTTTCCGGTAATTTCATTGCTGCATCCTGTTTTATTCTTATCAATAATTATACAATTTATATCATACAATCAGCAACTATAATTTAATCAATTCAGCCTGAGAAAGTCAAGCCGGATAAACAATT
>PGXT01000140.1 GCA_002839285.1 Spirochaetae bacterium HGW-Spirochaetae-5
GTTTCATATATTGTATAATAATTCAATTTTATCAAAGTTTTATCCATCATTAAAAAATACTCTCTTGACAAAGAAGTTTTCTGCTGGTTAAAATTACAGAATTTAATAAAATTTAATACTGCTGTTGCTTCCTTATACTCATATGCATTTATATTTTTATTTGATGTTTTGTGAACGATATATTATTAATGGGAAGGGTCTGTCGAAATGAAAACACTGTTCCAGGCTATAAATAATTTCTTTTTAAGTAAAGTCGATGATAATGATTTCGTGATCTATAAAAAAGGTCAGTTTATGATGGTAATGAATCTTGTATTCATTGTCCTTATGATTATACTTACTATCGGAACTGTATTTCTCCCCCCGGAAAGGGCAAAAAGTGTGCTTATGATGACATCCAGTGCAACAACAGTTACAATTATTGTACTTGCAATACTAAAAAGCGGGCGTGTTCAGATCAGTTTAAACACATTTGCCTTTTTTACCTCATCACTTGCAGCACTCGGATTTATTGCAAAACCGCCGCACATTGCCGGGGTATCACTTGGATTTTTTATGCTTATGGCTCTCATATATACTTCGCTGTTCTGTTCAATCCGCTTTACTGTGGTGACACTGATTGCTTTTATAACAACTCATATCGGTTATTATTATTTAAAAGCGCTGCCAATTGCCGAGGGTATTGTTATTGATATTGCAAAAACAACTCTTATGGACGGGTCTGTGACACTGCTTGGAGTTTTTGCAATCGGGGTATCCGCAAGAAATATTCTTAACAGGGCGCTTGAAAGGACTGTGGATGAATCAAATAAAAATATAGAGCAGTTTAAACGGATCAGCAGTTTAAATGCAATTATGAATCAGACATTTACTAAATTAACAGAGTCTATACATGTAACATCAGATGTTGTTGATTCCTTTTCTGAAAGCTTTCAGAGTCAGGCTGCAACTTTTGAAGAACTTGCAGCTTCAATGGAGGAGATTTCAGCCAATACAACCAGTGTTACCTTCGCTTCAACTGAGCAGAATGAATCGATTCACGAACTGTTTAAAAGTTTTGATGTACTTTCACAGTCGGTTGATCAGCTTGAGGAGTACGGCAACGACATCTCTGAAATTTTTATTACAGTTCTTCAGCAGGCCAAAAGGGGGGAGAGTACTTCCGCTAAACTTGAATCTTCTCTCTTTAAATGCCACAATAGAAGCAGCAAGGGCAGGGGAGTACGGCAGAGGTTTTGCCGTTGTTGCAGAGGAGATCGGAAAACTGGCAGACCACTCCAGTCAGGAACTTAAACTGATTTCAGGACTTGTGGAGAAAAATAAAAAGGACGTTGAAGAGGGTAATGCTAACATAGTCGAAATAATTGAATTTATCAATTCACTTCTGAAGAATATAAATCAGCTGCAGCAGAAGTCTGTACAGGCTCTGGATCAGATGAAAAAACAGAAGACTATAAAAGAGGATATGAATCATAAAGCAAAAGTTGTACAGAATAAGTCAGATCAGATAGAGCTTGCAATGACGGAACAGGAGTCTGCAATTGCCGATGTTGTCATGTCTATTGAGAATTTTAATAATATGCTGCAGAAAAATACCGAATCAACGAATAACCTGAGAGATAACGCCCAGGATCTGAAGATGCTTACTGAGAGTCTACATGGTGACGGGGATATCAAGGTTTAGTGTTTTCAAATTTTCTATATTCCAGTTTGGCAGTTATGGTATACCGTGTCTGCTGCGATTATTGCGCTTTTGTTATGAAATGCCGGTGCCGGGGTGATTCCGGCTTATTATAAACCGGTTTAAATCATAGAGATTTTATTCTGCTCAGTGCTTCTTTAACGGTATCCGCCGGTAATCCGCAGGTATTATCAAAACAGATATAAATTTTCGTGGCGCCATTATCCGGAAATCGATTGTTAAGCAGCGGAAGTGATGACATTTTTATACTCCCCGCCGTAACCTTATTTGGTATCCATTCTTTTTCAATTTCAGTTTTAAAATTTTTAAGTTCCGGACCGCAGATCGCAATCTCTGCAGTGGGGCAGGATCTGTAAAAGTATAATCCCGCCCAGTTTGACATAAATTGTAATCCCGTTTCTAAAAGTACAGATATATCCCTGAGCATTCTGTCTGAAATATCAATGTACGTATTATCCGATAATAGTCTCCCCATTAAATAGAAATTTGTTGCCATAACTGAGTTTGATGATGGTATAACGTTGTCGAAAATCTCTTTTTTTCTTGTAATCAGTTTTTCACTGTTTATGTCTGTGAAATACAGAAGACTGTTTTCAGCATCTGCAAAATGTGCAAGAACGTATCTGCACAGGATCTCTGCTTCATTTAGCCATGATTCATCAAAGTCCGTCTGGTAGAGAGAAATAAATCCCTGAATTACAAGGGCATAATCCTCAAGGGTTCCATGGGTATATGGCACATCATTTTTATAACTTCTGTAAAGCCTGCCGTCCTTTATCATCCGGTTCTTTATAAATAATGCATTTTTTACAGCAGCATTGAGAAAGAGATCGTCATTGAAAGCATTATATGCATCACATAAACCTTTTAAAACCAGACCGTTCCATCCAGCGATAATTTTATCATCAAGTCCGGGCCTTATCCGTTTAGATCTTGCCGAAAAAAGTTTCTGTTCAACTCTGTTCAGCAAACCGGATAATTCGGATTCGCTCATGCCAAACTTCCTTGAAGCTCCGTTTAACGGTATGTCACGATGAATTATATTATTACCATGCTCCCAATTCCCTTTCTCAGATATGTTGTAGTAGTTTATAAAAATTCCGGCATCTTCACCTGCTGTATTTGTAATCTCGTCATAACGCCATACATAGAATTTCCCCTCAACTCCTTCGCTGTCCGCATCAAGAGCAGAGTAGAATCCCGATTCAGGCGACTGAAGCTCCCGTAGAATAAACTCAGCAGTACGATAGACAGTTTTTTTATATTCATCCTTTTTGAAGAAGCGCCAGGCATCGGAGTAGAGGCTGAGCATCTGCCCGTTATCATAAAGCATCTTTTCGAAGTGAGGGGCAAACCATCTTTCATCTACAGAGTACCTGCTGAATCCTCCCCCTAGCTGATCATTGATCCCGCCCGCTGACATCGCATCAAGTGTATGTTCAACATGGTTTAGAATTCCATCATCTTTCAGTATGCTCCCCGACTTAAGCAGGAAATGCCATATTGAGGGCATGGGGAATTTCGGTGCTCCGGTGATCCCTCCGTAAAATTTATCGAAGTGAGGTGTTAGTCCATCCGCTATCCGGGATAAACCGGCAATGTCGGGTCTGATTCCTTCTGCTGCGGCATACTCTTTATCATCAATGCCGGATATGGCTTCTGTTAAAGAATCTGCTGATTCAATAATATTTTCTTTATCATTATTCCATGCGTTATTAATATTTTCAAGAAGCAGTCTCCATCTTTCGGGGGGAAAGTAGGTCCCGCCGTAAAAAGGTTTCTGATCCGGAGTGGTGAAAACATTCAAGGGCCATCCGCCGTTAATACCAAGAGCATGTACGGCATCCATGTAAATACTGTCGACGTCAGGACGTTCCTCTCTGTCAACTTTGATGCAGATAAAGTTCCGGTTCATTATCTCAGCTATGTTTTCATTTTCAAATGACTCATGTTCCATAACATGGCACCAGTGACATGCCGAATAGCCGATGCTTACCAGTACCGGTTTATCCTCTCTGCGGGCTCTGTTGGGATTCCAGTCAACTGGATTATATGCGTGCTGCAGGAGGTAAGGGCTTGCAGCGTTTATAAGCTTATTCGGTTTTCTATTATTTTTCATGTTATCACTCACTTTTTTACCGGTCGTCTGGATTTATAGGATATGGATTTGTCAGTACGGTTACAGTTATTAATTACACTTAATATAACCAATAATCAGTCAGTGAGTGTTTATTAATTTTTATAAGAGAGAGTGAGGTTTATACAGAGGTGCAGGTTCTGCACCTCTGCCGTGATGATTGTTAATTTGCCAGAACAGCGTGCAGTGTTCTGCGGACATTTATTGCAGGGTACTGTCCAGCCAGTTTGGATTCAAGAGCGGGAACTCTTTTAAATGCATTTTTCTGCCAGTCAAAAACTGCAGTTTGATATCCCGATTCTTTTTTCCCTGTTACATAACAGAGTATTAAAAGTTCGCGTGGTGCATCCTTATCAATCTGATTATAAAATACAGAAACAACCTCCACACTGTTCCCTGCACCGAAATTTAATACTTCAGCTTTGGTTTTGCTGTACTTGCCCGGTTTTACCTGAGTTAAAACCATTATTTCCGGAGTCTTACCGGCGGTGCTGTATATAACGTTTATGTTCGCTCCGGCTTTTCCTTCTGCAGGTCCGTAAACACCCTCTGTAATCTGGTGTACAAGTGTGCTGTTTTTAGGCAGCATTGCCGTCACTGCTGTTTCCAGATCGGTACCCTCTTTTAATTCCAGATCATATTTTGGTTCTTTTTTCTGCTGAGCCATCTCTTTAAGTTTGTTCATCTGTTTCTTGAATTTTGGTGCAGCTGTGAGTTGAGCACATATTAAAACTACGAGTACTGATGCGGCTGCCGCTTTAAACTTCATGGTTTTTATCACCTCTAATTATTTTTTATTACTATATTTAGTTTATATAAAATCAATTGTAATCCGTTTATTCTTAAGGGGTAAGGCTTATTCCGAAATATACCGATGGACCTGTCTCCTCTTCGGAGACTGCAATATTGTCTCCTGGTGTTTTATGGCTTCTGTAGTAATTGTTAAAAAATGACGGGGCATATCTGAATTCTCCGAAGAATGAAACTGTATCAGAAAAGCCCAGTCTCAAGCCTGCAATGGCTGATGTGCATATTCCGACACCGCTGGAATCCTCTTCCACTGTACCAGCAGTATATGTTACATTGTTGATTCCCAATCCTATTGAGTAACCCAGATGAATACTGGTATAATCGGGCAGTGCAGGCATATATTCCCAAAGTGGTATCCGTATCATCGGGACCCAGCTGACTTTGTATGAATCAAATTTTGTTATTGTTTTATCGTAGTCTCTGGTTGAGTATACAAATTCCCAGCCCGATGTGAAGAAACCCTTGCTTTCATGGATATATCGTGCACCTGCAGAGAAGCCGGCAGTACTGTCATATTCAACATCAGTGCCGTCATAATCACCTGTGTATTTGAATAAATTAGCTCCTGCAAAAACTTCAAGAAACTGGGGATACTCAGCTGCTTTTTTCGGAGCTTTACGTCTGTATCTGGAAGAAGCATCCCCGGCAAGAGCTTCACCGGAAGCAGCAGCCAGAACCTTATAATTCGAGGAAACAACAAGCTTTACGTTGATTTTGAGCCCGATATTCCCCTCTTCACCGTATCTATTTATTTCAGAAAGTGAACCCAGAATAACATATTTAGCTCCAAGTCCCTGTCCAATTTCTCCTGCGTCTTCATTTGTGAGAACTCCGACCTGCTGAAGCTCCTGTTCCTTTACAAGTTTATCGATCTGGCTTCTTTCTGAAACAGCAGCGCCTGCGTTAATCAAAGCTTTAGTCATCTCTTCTGCAGCTATGACCGCGTCAGAGGCGAATTTTTTATCTGATGTAAAAGGCATAACTGCCAGAACTTTAGTCTTGTCTTTAGCGGGAATTTTTTTTAGAAGCTCATTTGCCATATCATCATAGGTCGAGGCGAAAACAGAGAGCGGGAAAAAGATCATAAGACACAGCAGTATTTTTTTCATTCTATTGCTCCGTAATAGTTTAATTTGTGTGCCGAATTCAGCGAAGTAATCATCGTAATCGGATGTATCTAATGATAATTAATACAATTTATATACTATTTCATAATAATAGTAATTATAATAGAAGTCAAGTTCTTTCATATTCATGCATAATATTTTTTTTTGTATATAGTCATTCCGGCAATCACGAAGCTGATTCTTAAGAAAATCATGGTAGTGAATAACTTTCAAGGGTGCGCATGCGCGTAGCGCTGTGCCTGAAAAAATAAATTGCTGTCGAAAATCTTTATATTATAAATTCAAAAAGCAGTTTATTTACATTGTTATCTGCTGAAACGCAATGTCAATAATTCAGCAGATAGGACGGTTTTCTACTGCACAATAAGCATAATCTGTATATCACAAACATTTGTTCCCGTCGGTCCAGTTTTAAAAAGTCCGCCGGCCTGTTCAAAGTAGTGATATGAATCGCTCGCCGTTATATACTTTTCAGGATCAAGTCCCAGCTCTTTGCCCCGGTTGTATATATCCAGTGACGCAAAAGCTCCAGCCGCATCGGTGGGGCCGTCATTGCCATCGGTGCCTGCGGATAAAAAGAAAATTCTCTCTGCGGATTTTTGTGATTTTCCTATATTGTTCAGGAATGACAAAGACATCTCCTGGTTGCGTCCTCCAAGCCCGTCCCCTTTAAGAGTAACGGTGGTTTCTCCTCCCGCAATAATACAAAGGGGGAGTTTTGACTGATCTCTCCATTGGCAGACGTCGCGCCCCATGGCTGCGAAGAAGTGTGCAATTTCCCGTGCTTCACCTGTGAGTACCGATGTAAGGATCTCAGTTCTGCATCCGAGTTTTTCAGCTTCGGCTGCTGCTGCAAGAAGCGCGTGATGGTTTGTCCCGATGAGAATGTTTAAAGAAGATTTAAATATATCACTGCCCGGTTTCGGGGTATCGGGAATTTTTCCTTCTGCACCGGCATTGAAAAGATTCATTACTTTTGCGGGGAGTTTATTCCCCAGGTTATAACGATGAACTATTTCTATTACATCACTAAAAGTTGTGCTGTCGGGAACTGTGGCTCCTGAAGCTATCGCATCGAGATTATCACCAACAACATCTGACAGTATAAGATTGACCGATTGCGCAGGGTACATAATCTCGGCAAGTCTCCCCCCTTTAACATTGGAGAGATGTTTTCTTATACAGTTGATCTCATGGATATCCGCACCGCATGCTAACAGAGTTTTAGATACAGCCTGTTTCTCCTCCAGGGAAATTGAAATACCTCCGGCTCCGGTGTAAGGAGAGCACATTACCGCAGATCCACCCCCTGAGATAAGGTTAATGATGAGATCATTTTTCCCGGCATTCTTTATGAATCCGAGAATTGTATTTGCCGCATTAATTGATCCTTCATCGGGGACCGGGTGTCCCGCCTCCATGAGTTTTATATATTTTAAATTTTCGGTGTGTCCATACTTGACTGCAATAATCCCGTTGTTTATTCTGTCTCCGAGTATCTCTTCGAGTCCCAGAGCCATGCGTGCTGAAGCTTTACCCATTCCGGTGACAATAATTCTTTCAAATTTCCCCAGATTCACAGTATGTTTTTCAGTTCCTGTATCTATTACAAGTTTGTCACCTTTCAGTTTAATCTGCTTTTTCATCATGTTAAGAGGGTCAACTCTCATGAGACCTGCCTTAAACACAGACTCGATAATCGATATTGCTTTCTGATCTTTCATCGCTCCCCCTTTTTCTCTTTTTCTCTGATTTTATGTTCAGCAACTGCCAGGTTCCCCTGTATCAGCGGTATCTCCGCAAGTTCCAGAGCTTTTATAAAATACGTTTTTGCCTTTTCATAGTCTCCGGTGATATTCATTAGAACAGCACCAGCCGCATTCAGTGCCATGAACCCGGCATTGTCGCATTCGGCTGCTTTTATATATAGTTCAAATGCTTTATTATATTCCCCTTTCGAATACAACGCAAGCCCTTCTTCGTAATGACGCATGCCTTCTACAGCTTTTTTATATAGTGATACCTCTTTGCACTGTTTTATTCTTCTTCTCAGAAAGCGTTCTGTACTTTTATCACCGTAACCGTTCTGTAAAATTGAAAGAGCTTTTCCGTAGGCTTTACCCGCTTTTTCTCTTCTCCCGCTTGCGTAATAGAGGTCACCTGTTACTCTGTATCTTATCTCCGATTCTCCGTATAACTCTATCTCACGGAGAAGGTATCTTTCAGCCTCATCATAATTTTTAAGTGATATATAGATAACACCAAGATTGTGAAGTACCGGCAGACTATCAGGATCAATAAGTTCAAGTTTTTTGTACCACTTTTCAGCTTTTTCCGCCTTACCTGCGGTCATGTTGTTCAGGGCCATCCTTCCATAAATCCATTTCCTGAGATTATTCAGCATTAAGTTCTTCCCCCTGTAGTGCGGTCACGGCATAAATCTCTCCCGAAGAGAGATTTTATATCTGCTCCTGAACCGGTTTTGAAATTGCTTTCCGCCGCGTCTGTGGCGCGGCGGAAAGCAGATACTGCCGGTTTTTGAGCAGTTGTGAATTTTTTATAAACACAATACAAATTAAATTGATATTACAATTTTAAAATTTTTAACCACCCGCCTAGGTATGCAGGAGGTGATGATAAATTTTAAAACGGGGAGCTTTTGAAAGCTCCCCGTTCATAATTCAGTTTAAACAAAAAGGCTGATTATTAAACATGCACCGAATGCCACAGTACCTTCTATAGCTGTTGCAGTTGTGTATATTTTGTATGCTGTGTTTACAGGCATATTTGAAAACTGTGATACAACCCAGAAATACGAGTCATTGGCATGAGACACAACCATTGAACCCGCACCGATTGCAACAGCAGTAAGTGCCGGATGAAGCCCCAGAGTACCAGTGAGAGGTGCGATAATTGCAGCTGTTGTAATAATTGCAACAGTTGATGAACCCTGAGCTGTTTTTAACGATGCCGAAATAATAAATGGGAGAAAAATTCCCAGATTAAGCCCTGACATATTTACCTTGATGAATTCAATCATGGGCGAGAGCTGAAGGATTTTACCGAATGAACCTCCGGCGGCGGTAATGGCAAGAATAATCGCAGCATCTTTAATACCGTGACCCATCCACTGGTCCACTGCTGTACCCAGGTCCTCTTTTTTAACAAGGAAGAGACTCGTTACAACACCGATCATAAGGGCCGTTACCGGATCTCCTATGAAATTTATAAAAATATACGAAAGACTATCCTTCGCTCCGAAGGGTAATGTCGGGAAAGCGGATATCGATTTCAGAAGAATAAGGAGTATAGGTAAAGCCAGAGGAAGAAATGACATGAAAGTATTTGGAAGCTTCCCGTACTTCTCAATAAGGTGACTATAGCTCTCTTCAACCTCGGGTTTGATATCATACTTTTTACCGATATAATTTGCCCAGAACCAGCCTGAAAGTGCCGCAGGAACAGATGCAATCAAGCCGAAGAGAATAACAGTTCCGACATCAGCACCCAGGGCGCCGGCAGCGGCAAGCGGTCCCGGTGTCGGGGGAACCATCGTGTGCGTCGCATATAAACCTGTGGCAAGTGCGACAGCCATTATCGACATAGATTTGCCCGTTTCAACAGATAAAGCTTTATTAAGGGGGGTAAGGATTACATAACCGGAGTCACAGAAAACAGGTATTGAAGTAACATAACCCGCTATGTTCATCGCAAGAGGGGCCTGATCTTTCCCCACAATTCTAAGTATTGCTTTTGTCATCGAAAGTGCTGCTCCGGTCTTCTCAAGGATATATCCCATGATTGTACCGGCGATAATGACTATACCAATACTGGCGAGTGTGCCGCCGAATCCATCCTTAATCGCCTTGATAACATCCATTGCCGGCATCCCGATTGAGAGACCATAGATGAATGATATGATAATAAGAACAACAAAGGCATTAATTTTTACTTTACCGGTTGCGACAATTATAATGATTACCGCGATAAGTAAAAGAACCATTGCTAATCCGCCTGAAACCATACACTACCTCCGCATTAACGTTTATTTGGATTTAATATATATATCAGTTTTGCATAATCATATTAATTACTCTATTTTTTTCTGTTTTTTTCTGAAAAAACT
>PGXT01000141.1 GCA_002839285.1 Spirochaetae bacterium HGW-Spirochaetae-5
ATAAAACCGGTAAGATTCTTGACAAACTCTAATGGCCGGTTCTATATATAGAAAATTATTTGATAAGAAATCATCCGATGGAATCACCAGGAGGCACAGTGCTCCGTACTGTGCCGGTATTGGGTGATTGCCGGGGCTTGGCCCCCGGAATCACCCAATACCGCGTATGCGAAGCATACGCGCCCTTAAAAATAAATCGCTGCCAGCTTATTAGAATTAAACATAAGGATATACATAAATGAAAAAAATAATAAATACAGAAAGTGCGCCTAAGGCAATAGGACCATACAGTCAGGCTGTTGAAGCGAAGGGGATGCTCTTTATATCGGGTCAGATTCCGCTCGACCCGGCAACGGGGAAATTTGCCGAAGGTGGAATTAAAGAACAGACTGAACAGGTGTTCAAAAACATTGAAGCTATTCTAACAGCTGCAGGTTATTCATTTGATGATGTGGTTAAATCCACCTGTCTGCTTGCTGATATTTCAGATTTTGCCTCGATGAATGAAGTCTACAGCAGATTCTATACAAAGGATTTCCCGGCACGTGCCGCATATGCCGTGAAGGATTTACCCATGGGTGCTTTAATAGAGATAGAAACAATAGCTGCAAAATAAACACTTAGGCTTCGGCTCCGCTCAGCCAGCGTATAAGTGCGTCCCCTGCGTGTATTGAGCTTGTCGA
Organism: Spirochaetae bacterium HGW-Spirochaetae-5; assembly: GCA_002839285.1. Classification (GTDB taxonomy): domain Bacteria; phylum Spirochaetota; class UBA4802; order UBA4802; family UBA5550; genus WRGT01. The sequence goes on from PGXT01000141.1 coordinate 684, forward strand.
AATGAGCAGAGCCGAAGGGTAAGGGAATTTAATTCTATATTCAACTGCAATAACAACAAGAGGAGAACAAAATGTCCGGGATATTCGACACAATAATCGATAGAAAAAATACAGGCTGCGAAAAATGGGATCACTGTGACAAACTTTTCGGAGGTGACAACCTCCTTCCGCTATGGGTGGCCGACATGGATTTCCGGACCCCTCAGGCTGTAATTGATGCGATATCTCACCGGGCGGCACATGGGATTTTCGGTTACTCGACATATATGGATTCGACATACGAAGCTGTAATAAAATGGTTCTCGCGGAGACATGGATGGGATATTGAAAAGGAGTGGATACTCTATTCACCCGGAGTTGTCCCGGCACTTAATCTGCTTGTGCAGACATTCACCGATCCCTGTGATGGAATCATTATTCAGCGGCCCGTATATCATCCCTTCATGAAAGTGATTGAAAACAACGGACGAAGAGTACTGAACAACCCTCTCCGTTCAATGATGATTTTCTGTTCACCACACAATCCGGTCGGGAGAGTATGGAGAGAGGATGAGCTCAGAGAGATAGTAAAAATCTGCAGCGACAATAATATTCTTCTGATCTCCGATGATATCCACTGCGATCTTACTTTCAACGGCTTTAAGCATATACCTCTCCATAACATTGCGGGAGATTTCAGAGAGAATATAATAACATGTACGGCACCAAGTAAAACATTCAATCTTGCCGGCGTGCAGGTTTCAAATATTATTATACCCGACGAATCTAAACGGCGAAGATTCAGAAAATCACTGCAGGGTGCCGGGATACTCGAACCGAACAGTTTTGCACCTGCCGCACTGGAAGCAGCGTACAACCATGGAGAGGAGTGGCTCGACGGCATGCTCAGCTATGTACAGGGCAATTATGAACTATTGAAAACTTTTGTCACAGATGAACTTGCATGCGCCAGAATATCTGAACTTCAAGGGACATATCTTGCATGGGTCGACTTCAGAAAGTATAAAATTAAACCTCAACCGCTTGATGATCTCTTTGTTAAAAAAGCCGGAGTTGCCCCAAGCCCGGGACATGTTTTCGGCCCGGAAGGTGCCGGGTTTATGCGCTTTAATCTTGCATGCCCGAGATCTGTACTACAAGAAGGATTAGAGAAGATCGGTGCAGTGTTTAAGGGTTTGTAATTATAAACTTTAAAAATCTCCCGGCCTTACGGCCACCCTCTTTGTTAAAGAGGGTTTTGACTGAATCTGCTTTTCAGCCTCCGCCGAAAAATTCCGAGACTGATTTTATTTTGTCGGCAAAAACCATGGAGAAGGAGATATCCGTTAAGGCATAAGCCCCTCTCCCTGAATCAAAAGTGTATTCAAGAAAGAGATTGTAGAGTCCTCCGTCGGAGCTGTCTTTCAGAGTAATCATAAAGACATAAAAATGTCCGTCACGGAGAAACTTTATCTTCTCCAGTGCAAGACCGTTTCGTCTGCTGTCATATAAGAAAAGCCCGAACTTGTCAATGAGCCTTACTCCGGCGCTTCCGTCTTTAATAATACCATCCATGCATCTCCGGATATCGGACTCTCTTCCGGGATTTCCGGATATGATTCTCTTCATAAATAGAGACTTATATCCGGAAAGCTCCCCCTCCCCCAGATCAGCTGCAAGGGGTAAACTCAGAAAAAGTACAGCCATGATAACAGCAAGTTTTTTCACATTAAACACTCCCTGCTTAACTTTAAGCAATAAATGACCGATTATAAAGATAAGGAAAACCGGCTGTTCAGATCCTTATGGATTACTATAGCATTTTACGATTGAAACAGTACTGAATTCAGGCTTCGGCTTCGCTCAGCCAGCGTTAAATTACGTTCCCTGCTTGTATTGAGCTTGTCGAAATTAGCGAAGTCGAAGGGCTAATTGTACTAATTCATTGGTTAACCGCTATATTAATCTGTTTTATTAAAACAACAGATTAAGATTTCGACAACGATTCCTGATTGTTATAAATAAACCGGCTTTTGCAAGAGAATTTTTAGTGTAAAAACCAAAATATATATATCCCCGCCGCCCACGGCGGCGGGGATAATAGAGCTTTTCTTCTTTAAAAATGTTATGGAATAAATGAAGATGAATAAAAGAAATATAATTATATATACATTGATAACCATGGTGATCTTCACTCCGTTTTTCTACATAATATATGCTTATAATGTGAGCTACCATCTGTTCCGCGATTCAGGGAACATACAGCAGCCCCTTGCCAGCGCTATCTACGACAGGAAGGGGGTTCTCATTTCACACCTGTACGATGAATACAGGCACTATGTTAAAATGGAAGAGATACCGGAAACTATCATAAAGTCATTTCTGGCGGCAGAGGACAGTTCATTTTATATGCACAGCGGTTTTGATCTAACCGGTATAGCACGGGCGCTCTTCGTTGACATCATCAGCGGTTCACTGCGGCAGGGCGGATCAACAATAACACAGCAGCTGGCAAAACAGCTTTATGCAGGGAGAGAGAAGAGCGTTAAACGCAAACTTATTGAACTCTTCATTGCAAGAGAGTTTGAAAAAAAATTTTCCAAGGACCAGATTCTGGAGATGTACCTGAACCAGATCTATCTCGGCCACGGTGTTTACGGTGTCAGTGCCGCGGCAGAATTCTATTTCCAGAAGCCGCTTAAAGATATAAATATAATTGAAGCGTCACTTATCTCAGGGATACCATCTGCGCCGGACAGATATTCACCGCTGAAAAATCCCGCGGCGGCACACGACCGGTCGCTTGGAATACTCTTCAATCTGATCTCATCGGGATATATCAGCAAACAGGAAGCTGCTGATAAATTCAATCTCTTCTGGGAGAATTACACCGGCAGAATTAAAACTGAATTTCAGGACGCGGGGATACGGAAGGAGAGCGCCGGTGAAGCTCAGTGGTTTACCGAATATATCAGACGCGAACTGATTGCAAAGTACGGCGAGGACACCGTTTACAGGGGGGGGCTGAAAGTCTACACCACTCTCGATCTCGATTACCAGAAAGCTGCTGAAGTGATCATGGAAAAGTCCCTTGAACGGCAGAATGCATACTCCTCTTCAATCAACAGATACGAAGTATTAAAAATAGATACCGGACTTGCCGTTAAAGCCGCGGCTAAAGCAAAAATAAAATCAGAACTTAAAGATGAATATATTAAACAGACCGTGAAATTCAACAGGGAACTTCTCTCTTCAATTGCCGATGAGCTCTCACTGGTATCCATGATAACCGGAGTTGAGAAACAGGACAGAGTCATAACAGAACATTCCGATGCCTATGACAATCTTTACAGACTGTCGAAGGCAGAGGGGGCGCTGGCGGCAATTGATCCTGCAACGGGCGGAATACTTGCCATGGTAGGGGGGAGTACTTTTAATCCTGTAAATCAGCTGAACCGCGCGGTGCAGAGCAGAAGACAGCCCGGCTCGGCATTCAAGGCCTTTGTTTATGGAGCCGCAATAGAAGAGAGTAAAATCACAGCGGCTACTCCATTCTACGACTCCCCTCTCACATATAGAGGGAATAAAGAATCCTGGACTCCGTCAAACTACAACAAAGATTATTCAGGGAGAGTACTTGCCCGTAGAGCTCTGTCGCTGTCGCTGAATATAGTCTCGGCAAAAATTTACGATATGGCCGGAGGGGAGAGCATAGCAAAACTCGCCTCGGGACTTACCGGCGCGGACTATAAAAGATTTCAGCTGGACCCGACGCTCTCACTGGGAACGACAGAACTTACACCACTTGAAATGGCTAAGGGATTTGCAGTCTATGCAAACAGAGGAATGTCTGTTCCGGTAATATCCGTAACAAAGATAGAAGACAGATATGGAAACAATATACTGAACAATGCGGAAAAAATTAAACCTGTAAGGGCAGTTTCGGAACAGACTGCATTTATAATGACAAGTATGATGAAGGATGTTGTAGATTCGGGAACCGCATCTTATGCGGTAAGACGTGCTGCGGGATTCGGTTTACCATGCGCGGGTAAAACCGGAACCAATACCGACTTCAGAGACGCATGGTTTATCGGCTATACTCCCGATATCGCCGCGGCAGTATGGGTGGGATGCGAGTCGCAGAAATACTCCCTCGGGGGCGGTCAGAGCGGCTCAGCTGTTGCGGCGCCCATATGGGGAGCATTTATGAATGAGGTATACAAAACACGCGGAAAAGTAAAATTCCCCGGTAAGCCCTCAGGTGTATCGGAACGAAGAATCTGTTCCATATCCGGCGACCTTGCAGAGAGAAACTGTCCCGTTAAAAACGAGTACTTTCTCCCGGGAACCGAACCTGAAGCAAAATGCGACGGACTTCACGGAAAACTTTCGAATATCAAAGAACTTATTGTAAGAGATAAAAAAACAATGCGCGGGAAGAGTGCCCCGGGACTTTTTGAAAAAAACAGTGAAGAAGAGCCGACAGATAATAAAACTGAAAGCTTTTTCTTTGATGATTGATTATATTTAAATTAACGGTGGTTAATATGCAGGTATTCTGTTCAAATTGCAGCACAGCACACGAAGTAACTCATGCTCAGGCCGGCAGCAGCGAAACATCTGTTATCACCTGCAGAAAGTGTAATAAAAAAATAAAGTTCCAGTTCTGCCCTCACTGCGGAGCATTCTATTCTATTACATTCTCCAATATTAAGCATGGCCGCTACAAATACAGCTGCAGAAAATGCATGAAAGATTTCGCCATCGAATTTAAACCGCAGGAGCAGGTCAGGCCGGCTGCGGAAAATCATCAGCCTCTCCCTGAAACTCACAGCCATAAAATTACCGAACCGGATGAAAATATAATCGTTAGTAAAACAGAAGAGCCCGTTTCATTTATGAACAACAGCATAAATACATTTTCAGCGGGTGAACTTTTCAGGTCGGCATCGGAGGCATTTACCGCAAAAAAACTTCTGGTCTCTGCGGCGGGAGTTATCACAATGCTACTGGTAATTCAGCTCTTCAGCTCCATTGAAAGTCTGTTTATACGTCCCGGATCTGCCGCTCTGAAACCCTTTACCGGCTCTCTTTTAAATCTCTTCCCCATGGCTATAATTTTTTCATTCTATACTCTTGCAGCATCAGTCATATCAAAAATCACCCTTGATAAAATTTTCCATTCAGAAGAGACCGGAACTGAAGAGATAATCCGGTTTTCAATGAAAACAGGCCCCGGAGTATTCGGCGGTAATATTATTATACTTCTCTCAGTTATTTCGATACTTATACTATTCGGGAAGATCCCATTCCTGGGGCCGCTCCTTTTCTCCATCGCCTTTCTGCCGGTATATCTTATGAGCATAGGGATATTTCTGCTCTGCTTTATAGGGCTCTGGTTTTACCCCCCCATTGCGGCACACAGGGAACAGGGGATAATTCCCAATCTTAAAAATCTAATGCTGTTTATAAAGAAACATAACCTGAATATTGTATTTATGATACCGGTGATTCTTCTTGTGGCGGGTATTACATTTTCTCTGATATTTTTTATTCACCTCTCGGCCTTTTCACTTTCAATAGCAATGTCCAGATGGCTCCTGAGCAATGATGCGTCGATGATATTCTCATCAATTCCGGCGCTCTTTATCAACGCATCAGAGGCGACACTTGCGGGCTTAAGTTCCGGAATATTCAAAGAGCTCAACTCCTCGCTGATGATGACTCATCATATGGGGGGATTCATCCTTGGTGTTATCCTTCTTTCCATCACAGTATTTCTTCTTTCACTGGCAGTATCCATTACGGCAACCTTATCTTCACATATCTATATAGTTATGGAGAGGGGAATATCCATCGATGACAGAAAAAAAGCCGTGGTTCTTTTTATACTTATGATGATGATGACACTGCTTATGATGTTCAGGAAATTGTTGTAGTATTGGGTTCGGCTCCGCTCAGCCAGCGTTAAACTCAGCTCAGGAAATTTTAAATTATGCTCCCTGCTTGTATTGAACTTATCGAAATGAGCGAAGCCGAAGGGGGAAGAGATCTAATTCATTCGTTAATTGCTATAGTCCGGTTTTTAACAATTTTTAATAAATACTCTCATAAAAAGTATATATTTTTATTTTAACGTTATATCTGCCTATTGACATT
>PGXT01000142.1 GCA_002839285.1 Spirochaetae bacterium HGW-Spirochaetae-5
TCCATACCTCAGTCACTGCCGGTATTCATTGACAGAGAGAAGATGGACAAGATCATCATGAACCTGTTTTCCAACGCATTAAAATTCACCGACTGCGGCGGAAGCATCGAGATCAATATTAAAGAAGATGAGAACAATTGCTATATCGAATTTTCCGATACCGGCATAGGTATTCCTGATGACAAGCTCGATTCAATATTCGACAGGTTCAGCCAGGCCGATACCAGCTCTACCCGAAAGTTTGAAGGGACAGGGATCGGTCTTGCACTCACAAAAGAACTGGTCACACTGCATAACGGTACAATAACTGTAAAATCAATCCATAAAGAAAAAAACTCCGGGAATCACGGTACAACATTTATTGTTTCAATTCCGAAAGGGAAAGCCTGGTTTGAAAATAAAAATGATATTGAATTCGTAACTAGCGAGGAGCTCGATGAATCAGTATCAGATCATAGATTTCCCGGAATGAGGGAGATGGCCGATCTCAAACTCGATGATTTAGCAGAAAGTGAAATTGAAAAAAAACATGCTTCTGCCATGTCCATTCTCGTGGTTGAAGACAATCCTGATATGAGAAATTTTTTAAAATCACTTCTGACCGGAATTTATAATGTCCACACGGCAGATAACGGACAGGCTGGATATGACACAGCAAAATCGATCAAACCCGATTTAATAGTCTCCGATGTCATGATGCCCGTAATGAACGGTTATGAAATGACGGAAAAAATCAAACAGGATGAGGAATTAAAAAGAACACCTGTGCTTATGATTACTGCAAAATCCGAAATTACAAATAAAATCGAAGGACTGGAATCGGGCGCGGACGATTACCTCACCAAGCCTTTCAATTCAAGGGAACTTTTTGCCAGGATCAGAACACTTTTGAAAACCAGAGAGTACGAAAAAGAGATTTCGAAAAGGAACTTCGAAATCGAACAGGAGATAGAAGTGGCCCGACAGCTCCAGCGCCGGCTGCTGCCGGAAAGCATCAGAGATATCCCCGGATATAATTCTCATGCTCTGTATATACCGATGGCTGAAGTGGGTGGAGATTTTTATGATTATACAATCCGGAATCCATATATCGATCTGTTCATAGCCGACGTGTCAGGTCACGGGCTGCCGGGGGCTTTCCTTGCCATGATGACAAAAATGTCGCTTGAAAGCGTAACCGAACGTCAGTCCACCAACCATACACTTAGTCTGGTAAACGACATTATTTACCGTTCAACCGTTAACAGTAATTTTGTAACCGCTTTTCTATGCAGAATAGATACCAGTACGAATATCTTAAAGTATAGTAATGCAGGCCATGTCCCCCCTCTCGTGTACCGCAGAAAAAACAGTGAATTCTTTGAACTCAAGGCAAAGGGTAAACCCCTGGGATGGTTCAAAAATATTTCTATCGAAGAGAATGAATTCCAGCTTCTTCCCGGTGACCGTTTAATCCTCTTCACTGACGGAATCACAGAGTGCGAGAATTTGAATGGAGAACTCTTCGGAGATGAAAGATTTAAGAAGTTTATCATATCGTGTGCTGATTCACCAGCGGAAAAATTCTGTAATGAGTTCATCCCGCATCTTAATGGCTACTCAGAAAGTAAAAAATTTAATGATGACCTAACACTCCTGGTGTTTGATGTGAAATGAGATGACCTGAATACACCGTAAATTTTAAAATTTACGGTGTATTCAGATACTGCTGCTGAGTTTTATTGAAATCCACGGATATAATAAGACATATTGATTCCCGAGACCTTACTCAGACTTTAACAAAGAGATACCTGTAAAGCATGTCCTCCAGCTCATTTAGTATTCTTTCATCTGGAATTGTATTCTCAAACATACGAAGACGATGAATAACCTCCTCAGATGAACGGAGTATAATTTCAGCAGCCGCGTCGATATCTTTTACTGCAAGCCTGCCGGATATTTTCGACAAGAGAGCTCTAACCGCATTCATGCTGTTTTTTTCCTCCCCTTTTATTAAAGTCTCAACTTCAGGATCGCTGTAAATCATTGCGGTAATTTCACGATGAAGTTTGGGAGAGATGCTATGGGCATTGTATAGCGCCCTGACAAGTTCATGGATCATCTTCTTCAGGTCTTCTTTTTTGCGGATCTCCATGTTTAAAATATCAACGGCTGCATCAGAAAGAACTGTTTCCGTTATTTCACGGTAATAGTTCCGGATAACCTCTAAAAAAACCGGTTTTTTATCGTTAAAATAGCTGTAGAAAGTTCCTGTAGCTAAACCTGCCCTGGCGGCTATCTCTTTAGAGTTTGTACCGTGATAACCCTTTTCTTCAAATAACTCCTTCGCGGCATTTATTATGCTGCTTTTTGTCTGAATACCTCTGCTCTGTACCGGCACTCTTGCTTTCGATTGTTCTATGTCCACATACGTCTCCAGGTCGCCTCTGTTTTTATGTCAGCTTTTTAAGCCGGAAGTCTATGCTGTCCCTGAAAGTGTCAACTTCCGACGGTTTTTATTAAAGTATTATACGATATTTAATCAAATAAAAAAATCTGAAAACATGAAAAAAAGTTCACTTTTAGCTTGACTATGTGAACCAAAGTTCACATATATCTTAACAGAGTTTATTTCAAAAAAGAGGGTGAATATGAAACCACGTTATGAAGGAAGAGAGTTCTGGAAAAACTATATGACTTCCTGGTTTGGGGAAGAACTGATAGAAAAATGGGAAAAGCTCGCGGAAGTTAAGCAGATCGACTCAATAAATGGAAAAATTAATATTGAAGTATATAAAAACAGGGATGCTGCGAAGCCGGTGATAGTTTTTTCGCACGGCATCGCCGGCTATGCCAGACTTCTGCTTCCGTTTATTATCCCTCTGTATGAAAAAGGTTATAACATAATAGCCCCGGACCTTGAGGGCTTCGGGTATAACGAAAGAAAAAAAGGGGATTTTACATTTGATGTGCATCTGCATAACCTGAATGATGCCGTAAGGTATGCCAGAGAAAACTTTAAAGGTCCCGTTTACCTTGGCGGAGGAAGCATGGGGGGGCCTTTAGCCTACGCTGCTGACGCCCGTTATAACTGTGCCGATGGATTGATCTGCTGGTGTCTATGGGACTTCTCGGACCGTGAATTCATCAAAGAGACCAGCACTACAAAAGGATTAACATATTATATAATACCTTTATTAAAACTGGCATCTGCAATTTTCGGCAGGATAACGATTAAAACAACACGGTTTGTTTCGTACAGGGCACTGACTTCTGACCGGAATTTTAATTCTTTAATAATGCTGGACCCCCAATCAGGCAGCAGGATCTCTTTAAAAGGAGCCCTGAGCCTGGTTACCCGCGGTAAACCTGACCTGAAACATGAATTGTATGAGAAGCCGGTTTTGGTATGTCAGCCGGAGGATGATGAAATGACCCGCAGTTATCATACGAAAAAGGTGTATGACCGATTAAAATCGAAAAACAAAAAATATATCAGTTTTAATGGCGGTCATTTCCCCACTGACAAACAGGCATATATAAAGTGGGGCGAGGGTGTGGATGAATTTATTAAAAGCATAAAAAACTGATGATTGCAGATTCTATCCCCAATCATCAGGATCAATATATTATAAGAACAAAAAGGAACATAAAAATGAACAGAAGAAAAAAAGCAATATCAATAGTGTCGGTTATACTGATCGTGTTTTTATCTTTTTTCAGCTATATAAAAATTTCTGATAATTACCGGACTGTCAGGCTGCCTGAAGAGATAGTGCTTATCCCCCTTGAATTTACAAATATATTTCTTATTCCTTTAAAGGAAGGATACATGCTGTTTGACAACGGCTATGAAAAGGAATATGATTATTTCTTAAACAAGCTGAAAAGAAACAACATAGATGTAATGGATATCAGATACGTGATGATATCTCATCACCACGATGACCATGTAGGATTTCTCAACAGACTGACAGCTCTTAATCCTTCTTTGAAAGTGATCCTTCATGAAAAGAGCGTCCCGCTCCTCGCTGCCGGGAAGAACAACCAGAAAAACGGGGGCGGGATAGTCAATTCCAGAATCTATGCCCTGTTCCGGTTGAAACAATTGATCACTCCCGGATGGGATTTCAGTTTTCCGCCCTATTCCGTCAGAGATACTGATATCATTCTGCGGGGCGAATCAGCTGAACTGCCGGAGGAGGTCGGTCTTAAATCAAAAGTGGTCTATACTCCAGGGCACTCCTCCGACTCAATATCCCTGGTATACAAAGATGAGTATATTTTCGCCGGAGACATGGCCTCTAACTTTCTCAACCTGGCCGGGGCAAAACATCTGACCCTGTTTAATGAAGATGTCGGTGTTGTATATTCCTTATGGGAAAAGGTGCTGTCTATGAATATAAGATATATCATCCCTGCTCATGGCAGGCCCTTCGGAGCTGAAAGGCTGAAAGAGAATCTGCACAAATATTCACAGAAAGACCTGGTGGTATATTTTTAAACTTAGGAGTTACTGTCAATTAATACCGGCTAAATGAAATAAGTACCGGATAGACCACTGCGCACAGATACAGCAATAAGGCAATGGAATGACAATACACTGATCATCTTAAAATGCACTGTAATTAAATCGTTTCTGTAATAATAATGAATCCAGACAAATTCTTTACTACTACAGAAACTTAAATGTCCGGCAGATTATTTTATAACAGTACCGGCAGCCGGAAGTGCCGTATCAAATTTTGCAAAATAATCAGCAAGGAGTGCATTCCCTTCTTTACTCATTTGACTCCCCTCAGTACCGCCCTGACTATTAACATAGATCATCCAGGGGATTATACCGATAATTGTGCAGCCTGCAATCCCTGATATACAATTTCCGGGGAGTTTTCCATAGTTTTTTTCATTCTTATAATCCCATTTCCATGCTTTAACTCCGGATCCTTTTGACTGGATATAATGATTAACATCTACCTTTAGTGAACCGCTGCCGCTTGATGGACCTGCTGTCCAGTATATACCGAATTCATTAAAATCTATAGTTAGAACTGCTCTTGCTTTACCGTCATCTTCAGTAATTGAATACCCTTTGTTTCTCACTATTTTCTCGATTGCCGGGATCATAATTTTATCAAGCTGTCCGGGATCATTTGTTACACCTGATTTACTCCCGTTTGGACTTAACAGGGCTATAGATTCTTTACCGGGAAGATTTTTATAATTGATTTTTAATGAAGTACCCTGCCGTATATCTTTCTCCTTTATTTCAGGAGCTTTAATGTCTGTTGATATACAGCCCGTAATTGCTAAAACAATGATTATGCAGAAAATGCCGGAAAAAATATAAGATCTCATAATATCCTCCAGAGCAAATTTTATTATCCAGTATAATAATTAAGCTGGGCCAAAACAAAATATTATTTTAGGAAAAAAATGGAAGTGTGTTTTTTCACGGAAAAGCATAAAAACCGCAGAGAATGCTTATAACGGAAACTAAGGATACAGAATTACAAACACTAACCAATCGTAAGTGTTCTGCCATTCTCCGGTACATAAACGCCGACATGCGGGAATCTGTTTTTCATCATAGAGACAAAACTCTCTGTATCAATATTTCTTGAAACAGGAGGGAAACTGTCGTCAAAATGATGCAGAAGAACTGCTTTTGGTAATATTCTATTAATAATTTTGAGAGCCCGTCCATCCAGATCTAAGCATCCCTGAAAGGGAAGCATAAGAAGATCTACATTACGCGGATAACTGATACTGTCTTCAATATCCATACTACCTATATGAAGAATATCACTCCCCTCTGAAATAATATGATAG
>PGXT01000143.1 GCA_002839285.1 Spirochaetae bacterium HGW-Spirochaetae-5
AATTTTACCCGATTCGATTTTTGACAGGTCAAGAATGTCGTTTATAATGCCGAGAAGAATCTGTGAAGACATGTCAATTTTATAAATATAGTCTTTCTGCCTGGGATTAAGATCTGTCTTTTTAAGGAGATAGTTCATACCCATAATGGCATTCATCGGTGTTCTGATTTCATGACTCATGTTGGCAAGGAATTCACTTTTAGCTGTATTGGCCGACTCAGCCTGAATTTTAGCATGATTCAGATCCTCCTGAATAATCTGTCTTTTAATCATCAGGCTGAATAGATGAGATATCCCGTCAATAAGGTTTCGTTCTTCAGTTAGAAAAGGTCCTTCATCTGCTTCGGGCTTTTCAGTTGTATAGAAAACTTCCACCATACCGGCTTCGTTATCATCAACTATTATACTGCTTGCCAATCGCCATTGAGAAGTCTGGAAAAAATCTGAATAGTATTCTTTTTCCCCATATTGAATTTTTACTGCTGTCTCTCCCGGGTACTGCCAGCTGAGCGGGATAATATTTACGGAGTAATTAAATACATCGTCAATATTCTGATTTCTCTGTATTGAATCAGATATTCTATAGAGACAGTTAAGTTCTTTAACCCGTTTACCCATTTCTGCGATGAGAAGTTCTCTTTCTCTGAGTACTTTTTTCCTTTCTGTTATATCAAAACCTGAAGGGATAAGGTATTCAACTTCCCCTTTTTCATTCTTTACAGGTGTCAGAGAAAAATCTATATAATGAACCTCACCTGTGTTGTCCAGATGTGTTGCTTCAAATGACAATGATTTACCCTCTGAAGCGGTTTTTATCCCTGTTCTTAGCCGGGCCCTGTCGACAGGTGAGTCTTTCCACCATGGGCCCTCCCAGAAGGGTCTGTTGATTACCTCATCAGCTGATACACCCGCAAGCTCAAGTGCGGCACTGTTTACTTCCAGAAGTATGCCGTCAGTGCTGACAAATCCAAGCAGAAAGTGTATGTTCTCGTTGAATATTGTTCTGAATTTTTCTGTAAAAAATTCGAGCACAGCTTCCACCTTATCTTTTACAATGATGGGGAAGCCGAAAGCTCTGCTGACTCCCGGATCGACTCCCATTTTTGTTCTTGTGAAATTTTCATCTTTATAAATATCTTCAATGAACTCAGGCTTTTTAGATAAGCAGATTCTGCCAGGCAGTCCTTTCCCCGGTTCAAATTCTGAAATATCAGTAATACTTCTTATTGCTGAAAATCTGACAGGATCTGCCAGGTGCCATATTGCCGATGAAAATAGTCTGCCTGTTTTATTTGAAAATAAATAGACATGACCCACGGGCCATCCAGTGTAACTGCATATTTTTTCCAGTGATATCTGGAAAGCCTCGTCAACAGTTAATGCAGCGTTTGCAGCTGAAGCTATTTCTTTCAGAAGCATTGCCCGCTGCTCATTCTGACTTAGTGCATTCAGGGCATCGCGCAGTTCAAGAGTACGGATATTTACACGCTCCTCCAGCTCCTCGTTAAGTTTAAGGAGCCTCTCCTCGGCCAGTTTTTTTTCTGTTATATCTATACCGGAACTTAAAGTTGAGGTAATCCTGCCTTTTTCATCGCGGATGATAGTATTATTCCATGCTATTGTTCTTAATTCACCATTTCGTGATAGAAGTTCATCTTCATGGTACTTGTTCATTTCAATGTCGTCATTCATGAGATTGTTGAAAACGGTTTTAACTTTCTCTCTTTTGTCATCCGGGAGTACAAGATCAAACCAGTTTTTGCCGATTATTTCATCCTCTGAGTAGCCTGTAATTTCACAGCCCTTCTGATTGATCATTTCAACTTTCTGAACTTTATTGATTACTACAAATATATTCCCGGCTATGTCCAGGTAGCGCTGTGCCTTTTCACGTTCTCTGTTGATCCGCAATTCATTTTCGATCCGTTCAGTAATGACTTCGGTGAACATTATGATGCCGCCCACTTTCCCGTCACTTGTCATCCATGGATGGATATTCCATCTTATCCAGTCGATCCGGCCATCCAACCTTGGGAAAATATCTTTTTCATTAGTTATACTCTCCCCTTTAAGACATCGTTGATGAATCTCTTTCCATTCGGATAAATTATCAATTTCCGGGAATACTTCATAATGACTTTTCCCGATTATATCTTCCCCTTCAATGTTGTAGTCATGGTACCATCTGGAGCTTGCCGCAAGATACTTCATTTCATTATCAAACATGGCAACCGCGGCAGGTGTATGTTTGATAAAAAGCCTCATCTGCTCTTCGCTGGTTCTTAGAGCGTCCTCCATGCTTCGTTTTTCGGTGATATCTCTCCCTTCAGGAATCAGGAGAACTATATTCCCATTCTCATCTCTTATCGGTTTAATTGAGAAATCGACAATGATGATTCTGCCGTCTCCGCCTACAATTTCTGTTTCATATCTGACAAATTTCCCGGCGGCTGCAAGTTCAATTGCGTTTTTCAGATTGGCAACCGTATCTTCCGACAGGGACCACCATTGTGTATCCCAGAATTTTTTTCCGCGAACATCTTCTGCGCTTAATCCTCCAAAATCGAGAGCAGTTCTATTTGTTTCAATTAAAGTTCCGTCAGGCTTGAGCAGCCCTATCATCTGAAATGTCTGATCAAATATAGCTCTGAATCTCAGTTCGCTCTCCCTGAGGAGCTCTTCAGCTTTTTTCTTGTCATCGATATCGGTAATTGAACCGACCATGCGGAGAGGTTTCCCTTCCTTATCTCTTTTTACCAGACCATTGCCCAGAAACCATTTATATTCACCGGATTTTGTCTTTAATCTGTATTCGATATTAAAGGGGATGTTGTCAGTGAAGTGACTGTTTACAAGTTTGTAAGTTCTATCCCGGTCTTCAGGATGAAGGAGTTCAGAAAAATTACCGAGAGTCGATTCTATCTCTCCAATTTTATATCCAAGCATTTCGTAAAAACGGGGAGACCACCACTCTTTGTCTTCGGTGATGTCGATCCAGTCCCATATACCTGCATTGGTACCGGCAATTGCAAGGTTATATCTCTCTTCGCTCTCACGGAGTGCGTCCTCGGCAATTCTTTTGTCGGTGATGTCATGTCCTGTAGAAACGAAATGTGTTATAATCCCTTTTTCATTTTTAAGAGGTGTGATTGTCTGGTTATAATAGAATATGGAGCCGTCTTTTCTCCGGTTTTTTACTTCCGCGTGGATAGGATTTCCGGAGAGTATAGTGCTCCAGACTTCCCTATAGTAATCATTGCTCATTCCGCCGGACTTCATGATGCTAGGTTTTTTCCCCATTACTTCATCTCTGGAGTATCCGGTGATACGTTCGAATGCAGGATTTATATATTCAATATTCCCTTCGGTATCTGTAATAAAAACTATGTCAGCTCAACGGCGCTTGATAATTTTCTCATTTCGCTTTCAGTATGCTTTTCCATACACACTTCATCGTTTATATTAAGATTTTTGTCATTGTCAGAAATCATCAGTGAAACCGCCTCTTGTTGCTGACTATAGGATTTTACGATTGAAATAATACTGACCTCAGTCTTCGACTCCGCTCAGCCAGCGTTAAATTACAATCAGGGAGCATTAAAATACGTTCCCTGAACGGAGTCGAAGGGAATTCATCCGTTAACCGCTATATTTTCAAAGTTAATCCCTTATCCGATATAATATTACACCTCCACCCCCTCTTAGCGACCGGGAGAGTGGATAATCTTTATTTAAAATAAATTCAGGGATTAGTCCTGATCATTTCATAATATAAATATAAATACCGGAATCGTCAAGTGATCACGATGAAAGTGTGATTCAGGCATTATATTTTCTACTCATGCTGTGATATCTGACGGATTGGATTATACTTTCAGAATGTTTAAACATGAAAATAATCTACCCTTGCTTTAAGTCTGTCCGCCATGCCTGCAATCTCTTCGGCATTTGCTGTCATCTCCTCTGCTCCCGATGCCGTAGTCTGTGTAATATGGCTTATATCTGCTATCGATTTAGCAATCTCTTCAGTTGCTATTTTCTGCTCTTCAGATGAATGCTTGATCTCATCTGATCGCTGTTTAATCTGCTGCATTTCATTATTTGCTTTTTCGTTAATCTCAACCTGTTCGCTCATTGCATCATTGATTGAATGCATCATTCTGCTGATTTCGCCAACTCCATCTATGATGACGCTTATTATATCAACGGTGCTCTTGACATTTATAAGTCCGTTCTGAATTTCCACATCGTTTGCTTTTATAAGCCGGTCAATGTCTTTAATACTGGTTGCTGTCTGGTCGGCAAGTTTTGATATTTCGTCGGCAACAACGGCAAATCCTCTTCCTGAGTCGCCGGCACGGGCAGCTTCTATTGCGGCATTAAGAGAGAGAAGATTTATTTTATCAGAAATATCGTTTATAATCTGCACAATATTTGTAACTTCACCGGAACTCTCTCCGATTTTCTGAATACTGGTGTCCATGCTGTTAAGTGACGCCTCTCCCGACTTTGCCTTGTCGGCAATCGTTTCAGATTGTTTAAGTGTAGAGTTAATCCGTGTTTTCATATCCTGAACATTTTTGTTAAGCTTTTCCCGTATTGTTACAAGATCATTAAGACGGGCTGCCTGCTGCTGAGCGCTGACAGATACTCCATCCATTCCAGCTGAAATCTCTTCTATTGTTGCAGTTACCTCTTCAGAAGATGCCGCCTGGCTCTGAGCGTTTTCTGAAAATGAAAGTGATGTTGAAGCGAGTTCTTCAGAAGATGATGCAAGCTGAGCCGACATGTCTAAAATTTCGTTTACAACTCCTCGTATCTCTTCAACAAAACTATTGAAAGATCCGGCCAGCAGTCCGAATTCATCATTTCTGCTGTCATCGATGGTGGTGGTCAGGTCACCCTTTGAAACTTTGTCGAATCCTGTGCTGAAAAGACGGAATGATTTCATAATACTTCTGATAATAATTATGCTTAAAATTGCTGAAATTGATATGGCTGTAAAAATAATTATTATTTTAATAATGGATGCTATTTTCTGAAGTTTTTCCAGATCAGATTCGTCGGCTTCCATGATTGTGTTTATCGCTATAATGTAGCTGTTGAAAATACTTTGAAGCTTGATCACATTCGGTTTTGTGTCTGATTTGTAAATAGCGAGAGCTTCATTGGTGCTGTCAGATTCCTTGATATTAACTGCAGATGCATGGAGTTTTGTATGATAATTCTCCATATCATCAATGAGTTTTTTTCTGGATTGATCAATAGATAAGTAATCATCACTTTTTTTGAAGCTGTAATACCATTCTCCGAAGGCGCATTTAGTCGGATCGGTCTGCCCCTTGAATTCATTTTTTTCAATAATTGTTTCCAATAGCTGATTCATCCAGGTTATATGGTCAATCAGTCTGCTTTTCAGCAGTATAGTTTCGTTATGTAATTCAATAGTTTCAGTTGTCAGATCGGATATTTTTTTCTCTATATAGAAAGTGGAAGCCCCATCAATGAGCACAAGTGTGATAATAGTAATAAAAACAGCTAATAATTTCTGTTTAATGGATAGTTTGCGCATTGTATTCTCCGATAAAAGTGTATATTTTGTTGACTTAAGTCATATTTATTTATAAACCATTCCCATGGATAGTAAAAAAAGTTAACATTATTAAATATAAGTTAAAAAGAGGGTAAACCGGTTACATCTGTATTTCTTATAATATAACTAAATTTTTGAATAAAACACAGTTTCGTTTAATTAAAAATAAACTACTTCCTCTTTAAAATTGAAAAAAAATAAAAATATTCCTTGCCAGAATCGTGTCTCACAAAGCATGAGTATTATTTACAATTCTATGAAAATAAAATCCGGTATCACCTGATATGCGGGTTGTGCATTCTTCTTGCGGAGTGATATTCGAAATTTAATATTTATTATGGGGTAATTTGATGTCTAATGAGAAAATTTTCTGCGCTAACTGCAGTAATTGTCTGGTGGTAAGTCAGTCTGATAACGGTTCTGACCGATATTCACTAAGAGTTAAATGCAGCAAAAAGCAGTGGAACAAAAAATCCGGTGAAGAGAAATTTCATAAGTACTTTACTGCGGCAAGACGTACCATGGATGAGTGTGAGTATTATGAAGAGACAGGTGATCTTTTCCCTTATATCAAAAATCTGAGAAAGGAACTCCCTATTAAGGATGAGTTGTATTCACCAAATTCGCATTAATTCATAATGGCAGTATCTGCCTTAATTGATTGCAAGTTGTCTGAAATCTTATTATAAAAAGGGGTTTGCCCGTAACTTTACCGGCAAACCCCTTTTTATTTACCTCGAACCTTTACTACACCTCTCTGAATTAAGATTTTCAAGTTTATAAGATTAAAGGATTTGCGGGATTTAGTGCGGGTTTATTATTTGTAAATCATGTTAATCCAAAAATTCTGAAAATCAAATAAAAGAAAAAGTTTCTAACTCGAAAACCCTCTCCTTGAGTGGAGGGTGCGCAGCAGCGCGGGTCTGTTCTTCTCAACCACGAGTCATTTGAATTTAAGGTGACTTATTTTAAACTCCCAGTTGATCCTTACATCGTCATTGACATCCCGTATCTGAATTGTAATTTCCGGATCATTCCTGTCCCAGTCTATTGTAATCAGCCCGAAATTGTTCTCCATGACCGGGCCTGCAATTCGGTTTAAATTCGGTGTTGAAAACGGCCATGTGGATGTGATTCCGCTTGAGGTTATATCGTATATCGGGTATAGATACTCCTCTTCAATCAGGGATATTTCGCCGTAATGCACATCACCCGATATAAAAATTACCCCCTCTGCTCTGGTGCTTTTTATAAGATCCAGCAAACGCTTCTGTTCATGAGGGAAGTTTGCCCATGATTCGTAGCCGTTGTAGCTGACTCCGAATTGCGTGCTTGATGCGATAATCCGCAGATCTGCCGGCAGACGGAGCTGCTTCTGAAGCCAGGCCCACTGTTCCTCTCCCAGCATCGCCGGTTTCTTATTTAAGTGTGGCGAATAGTCCAGTCTGTATTGGTACCCGGGAATCCATGCCTTTTCCCCTTTGTATGGCAGAAGCCTGTCGCGGAATGTCCGCAAATCCAGCATTATAATCTGTACTTTATGTTTCCCGTCAGTGAAAAGTTTGCTGTAATATATACCTTTTCGTCTTAGAATTTCCTTCTCCGGTATGCCGAAAAAATCCAGAAATATCTGCTTTGATTTTTCTTTAAAGGGGTAATCATTTCCCGAGTCGTTCCATCCGTAATCATGGTCATCCCATATGGCAAGAATATCAGCAGTATCCTTTAGTCTTATAAATTCCGGTTTGCTCCCCAGTCTGCTGTAGCAGCCGGGCAGGTCCTTAATCTGATATGAATCGTTGTAGACATTATCCCCCAGATAGATAAAAAGATCAGGCCTGATGTCCGATATCAGATCAAGGACAGGTTGAGGTTTATCCTGATGGCCGCACGAACCAAATGCTATTGTCTCTAAACGTTTGTCTGTGTCTACCCGCATATATTTATAGGATGGAGCCGGCAGTGATACAGCTGCGATGATAAGAATAACTATCATTTTTTTATAAACTGAGAATTTATCCGCCTGAAGTGTCAGTTCTTTAATATTGCCTGAAATACTGATAGTAATGCTGTAAACTTTGAGTATTAATATGTATAAATATCTTTTCAGCAATATTTGTCACCGTTTTATTTCTGTTTGTAATTTCTTAATACCGGATAGCGGATTATTTTCGGGGATGCGTATGCTCCGCATACGCTGAAATGGGGGATTACGGGGGCAAGCCCCGTAATCCCCCATTTCAGGCGCAGCGCGAAGCGCTGTGCCTCCGGGAATAATTTGTTATCCGTTAACTGCTATAGTCTCTATGAAAAACTGTTTGTCAGATGCAGGTCTTTTATGATATATGTCGGGTTATAGTTCAAGTAAATTTTAGAGTGTCTGTTAATACCGGCAGGCTGAATGTGAATTCACCCTCCGATTTAGCACCCGCTCTTATATTAAATAAGAGGAGAATGTATAATGAATGATCATTTGAAAAAATTTCCCGATGATAAAGGCTACTTCGGAGAGTACGGCGGATCATTTATCCCGCCTGAGCTGCAGAAAGAGATGGATAAAATCACCGATGCATACTATTCTATCAGCAAATCTCATGATTTTATATCTGAGCTTAGAAGTATACGCAAACATTTTCAGGGACGTCCTACTCCTACATATTTCTGTAAAAATCTTTCCAATAAAATAGGGGGCCGGATTTATCTTAAGCGTGAAGATCTGAATCATACCGGCGCGCATAAGCTTAACCACTGTATGGGTGAGGCTCTGCTTGCTAAGTATCTGGGGAAGAAAAAAGTAATAGCTGAAACCGGTGCGGGGCAGCATGGAGTTGCCCTAGCAACCGCAGCTGCCTATTTTGGACTTGAGTGTGAAATTCACATGGGGGAAGTGGACATCGTAAAGGAGCATCCTAATGTCGTCAGGATGAAACTACTCGGTGCGACACTTATTCCTGTTTCTCATGGTTTGAAAACCCTTAAAGAAGCTGTAGATTCAGCATTCGAAGCTTACCTTAAAGATCCCGACACTGCCATGTACTGTATCGGTTCGGTAGTGGGTCCCCATCCGTTTCCAATGATGGTCCGTGATTTTCAGCATGTAGTAGGGCTTGAAGCTCGTGAGCAGTTTGTGGAGATGACCGGTGAGCTTCCCGATACTATTACGGCATGTGTCGGCGGCGGTTCCAATGCAATGGGTCTTTTCTCAGCATTCCTGCAGGATGAAAATGTAAGGATTATCGGGGTCGAACCTTCCGGCCGTTCTCTTAAAATAGGTGATCATGCCGCAAGTCTTTCTTACGGCAAAGCGGGAGTTCTTCACGGATTCAGAAGCTATCTTCTCCAGGATGATAATGGGGAACCTCTGCCGGTTTACTCAATCGCCAGCGGTCTTGATTACCCCGGTTCCGGCCCTGAGCACTGTATGCTGAAAGATACCGGCCGGGTAGAGTATACAACTGCAACTTTGTCAAAGGTAGAGGGTATTATTCCTGCTCTCGAAAGCGCTCACGCTGTCGCTTTTGCCATGAAGTACGCGAAGGAGAATCCCCGCAAGTCGATTCTTGTAAATCTTTCAGGACGCGGAGATAAAGATATAGATTTCGTAGTAGATAATTACGGATATAAATAGTTATTTTGCTGAATGAATCTTTTAACCCCCGTACCCCCGGGGGCAAAGTACTGGTGTAAAAAAAATGGAGATTACATATCTCTGCCCGCTTCGGCGACGTGAACAATAGAGTTTTTTATCACAAATGAGTTTAAGAATTATTATATTCCAATAATTGAATATAATTAAAATTGTTGCATCTCTCAGACTTTATGTCAAGTATGTTTAATATATATACAGTATCCGGTGAATGCTGTATTTTAAGTCTGCAGATATCCTTAATTAAAAGGCGGTAGACAATGGGAATTCCCGATTTAAGCAGTTTTCATCAGTTTGATATTATTCTCGTCTGCGGATTGCCGGGAGCGGGTAAATCCCATTTTTCCCGGAGGGAGTTTATGGATAAAGGGCGTAAAAGGATAAACAGGAAGGAGATCAGACGTCTTTTATACGAGATGACAAATTTCGGAGAGAGGTGGTCCGAGCAGGATTTTTCATCTGTTGATGAACATCTTGTAAAGCACACCGAGCGGAAAATTATAGAACATCTTCTCGGCAGCGGTGAAAAAATTCTGGTTGATAACACAAGCGTAACCACTGATTCGCGAAAACTTTATGCACGGATTGCGGAACGCATGAATAAAAGTGCAGGTGTAATATTTCTTGATACGGCTGTTTCGGTCTGTATGGAGAGGAACAGGCACATTGATGATCCCGCGCCGGAGAGTGTAATTTCAAAACTTGCAGCATCAAAATCGCTA
The DNA here is from genome assembly GCA_002839285.1 of Spirochaetae bacterium HGW-Spirochaetae-5. Lineage (GTDB taxonomy): Bacteria > Spirochaetota > UBA4802 > UBA4802 > UBA5550 > WRGT01. Next base: position 9,962 of record PGXT01000143.1, read on the forward strand.
CCTGTAAAAAGTGAAGGTTTTAAAGGGATTCTAATCGTGGATAATTACTGATTTTTTAATTTTTTCTTTAAATGTAAACTCAATATTTGTTATATTATAACTTCTAAA
>PGXT01000144.1:0-1195 GCA_002839285.1 Spirochaetae bacterium HGW-Spirochaetae-5
ATGCAGGAAGGGTAAAATGAAAATAGTAATAGCGTCATCAAATAAAAATAAAATTATAGAGATCCGTGATAAGTTTTCATCAATAGCCGGTATGGAAATTGTATCACTTTCTGAATATAAGGATATACCTGAAATAGTGGAAGATGCTGATACTTTCAGCGGGAATGCCCTGAAAAAGGCTGTAATAATCAGGGATTTTACCGGAGAGATATCTCTTGCCGATGATTCGGGGCTTGTTGTGGATGCTCTTAACGGGGAGCCCGGTGTTTACTCTGCCCGATACGGCGGGGATAATCTTTCGGATATCGACAGATATAAACTGGTTCTTGAAAAAATGGCCGGGGTAGAAGATGGACGTCGTACTGCTAGATTTGTCTGCGCCATAGCAATGGCTCTCCCCGACGGCAGGGAGTTTGTCGTCGAAGGGAGCTGCGAGGGGGTAATATCCCGTGAACCTTCCGGGAGTAACGGATTCGGATATGACCCTGTATTTTATATCCCGGAATTGAAAGCTGCAATGGCCGAGATAACTCTTGCTGAAAAGAACAGAATAAGCCATAGGGCAAAAGCTCTTGAAGCGGCATATGAAATTTTTTCCGGAATGAACTATGCCCGTTAAAATGACGAAAATCCGTTCGGGTAAAATTCTATCGCGCCTGTATGAATACTACGGCGAGACTACGCCCGATCTTAACTTCAGAAATATCTATGAGCTTACTATTGCTGTTGTTCTCTCGGCGCAGACCACAGACCGTCAGGTAAACGGCGTAACCGGGCGTCTTTTTGATGAGTATCCCGATTTTAAAACTCTCAGTGAAGCGGATTATTCCCATGTTGAGAGCATAGTTAAAAGTACGGGATTTTTCCGGACAAAAGCGAAAAATATTATTATGCTGTCACGGATGGTCTGCTCGGATTACGGCGGAATTATTCCGGACAATATAGAGAATCTTGTTACACTTCCGGGTGTGGGGAGAAAATCTGCTAATGTAATTCTGTCTATCGGATACGGAATCCCGGGACTTGCGGTGGATACGCATGTGTCAAGAATTTCCAACAGGCTGGGATACAGCAGCAGTAAATCCCCCATTGAAATTGAAAAAAATCTCTGCAGCATAATTGATCCGTCAGAGTGGAAGAAGACACATCTCCTTTTCATCAGGCATGGACGAGTTATCTGCAAAGCAAGAAACCC
>PGXT01000144.1:1279-6990 GCA_002839285.1 Spirochaetae bacterium HGW-Spirochaetae-5
TCTTTCATCTTCGAAGCGTATTCTCTGAAAAATAGAACTACATCAAGATCGTATTTCTCTGTCTTCATAACAGCCGCGGGATCCTCTCCGGTTATTTTTTCAAGTGAGTTGTAAGCAGTTTCAGAACGTAATCTCTCCACACTGGTCAGCTTATCAGTTAAAAATTTTACCGCGTACACATCATCTGTATATCCAAGTGATTCCAGGATTATCAGTTTTACAGGTTCATCCCCCGATTTGTACATCTCATAAAAATCATTTTTATGATCGTTGTAGTATAGCCCTAAATATCTGGTGAACTCATGGAGGTTCACTGTATTTCCCGGAATTGTCAACAGCTGAGTCATTAAATATTTTTTCAGCATTTCAAAATTGAGTTTCATTTTTTTCCGGTTGAGGTATTCGAATATATAGGAAATCTCTTCTATTTTATTATTCTGAATCAATTCTTCCCATTCCTGATCGGTGAAATAAGATTCTTTTTTATACTCCTTAAGATATTCGAAAAAAATCGGAGTATTCCGCGGGGATCTGCTCTGAATAATATTTTCACTAAGCTTTTTAAGCGGGTAGGTAAATCCCGATTTCAGCAGGATGTTCCCGGTGATAAAACATGTATGGCTTTTCGGGTTGGAGATGTAAAATGAGACTGCGATAAAAGATGTAATCACGGTGTACAGGAAAAGTCCTGTAATAAAAGATAGCATTATCGATTGAAATAGTTTCCATTTTGATTTCGAATATTCGTAGACCAGCGCAAAAGTGAAGAGGAAATATTTTACAAACTTGATTACATTTATGGCTAACCCCGGCTCAAAGAGCGTGTAAAGAATCTGATCCGTCGCGTAATAGAGAACTGAAAAAATAATAAATAACGGAATAGATATTCCCGGTCTTTTCTGCAGGCTCAATATGATAAAGAGTATAAGAGGATAAATTACAGTGTTGGAAAATCTTCCGTCAAGAAGGCGGTATATAGGCTCAATGGGCCAGTTGCTGCTGTCGAGATAATTGATTAGAACAAAGATGACCGTTAGCAGGTATATAAATAAAAAAGGGAAGAGTCTCGATGCTCCAAAAAGATAATATTTACCTTTCCAGCCGTAACGGGATGTGTAATCGGCTCTGTATAAATCAACATTGATCTGGGAGAAAATAAAAACCATATAGAAAGAGAGAACCATTATATAGACTCTGGCTATTGTTGAAATGCCGCCCCATTCGTATCTGAGGTTAAATACGGCATTGACCGCGAAAAGCGGGATAAGAATTATCATAAAATGATTGAGTTTTGCAAACTGTTCTTTTATTATATTCATTTTTTTACCAGAGAAGATTTTTTCAGGAACATATTTTTTTACTGTCAGATAACTTTTGTTCTGGATAAATTAAAGAATAGGTGCTTATTTAATTCAATAATAAATTGATTGATTTCATTTTTTATTTTAGGATGTATTTATACCTTAACTTTTTTAAATTAAAAAATATATATCCCCGCCGCCGAAAGCGGCGGGGATATATATTTTTTTAATTTAAAGTATATGTTTAGAAATTATTATCTGTAATTATATACCTGGTGGCGAATTATCTTCGGGTATATGTATGCTTCGCATACGCCTGAAATTGGGGGCTTACGGAGGCGTTGCCCCTGTAAGCCCCCAATTTCAGGCGCAGCGCCTAGCGCTGTGCCTGTCCGGTAGAATATATAATCCGTTACATGAAAAGTTTAAATGTTTTTGCTCATGGGGAGTTTAAATGAGATTTAATCAGATTGAATATGCAGAGTATTATCACAAACAGCAGGTTGACGGGGGGTATCCCGGGGAACTTCTCCCCTTCGTCATAAATGCGCTTAGGGGTTCTTCTACAGTGCTTGATATTGGAGCCGGTACAGGTCTTTTTTCCAAGCCTCTCATTGATAATGGACACATTGTAACTGCCGTGGAACCCTCAGCCGAGATGATAAATATTATGAAGAAAAATCTCACATCGGAAAATTTATCCTCTATAAGAATCTGTCAGATGCCATGGGAGGAGTGGAGCGGCGAAGTTCATGATGCTGCAATATGCATACACTCTCTTTATCCGATGTCTGATGTTGAAAAAGCAGTCACTCTGATGAATGAATCCGCTCTGAAAAAAATTATAATAATAAGGGATACATCGGGGATGAAGACTCTTTCCGGGATAGTAAGGGCAAAACTGGGGATAGTCTCTAATCGTGATCTGAATAATGAAGTATCTGGAATTATTAGCGCATTTTCTGCTCACTGGCGGGTTGAGAAAATTTATGAAGAGAGAAGGCATATTATAAAAAGTATTCAGGAAGAGGCGGATTCAATTATTTATCAGCTTAAGCTGGATTCAGAATTTAAAGATGATGTAAATGATATAGTAAAAAGTGAAATAAAAACTGAATCAGGGGAATACTTTTTTTGTGCAATTTATTCAGATAATGCTTATATTTTTTAAAAGAACAGCCCTGGCGTATCTTTTATGTAATTGACTGATCTATAATATTATTTTTATATGTAAAAAGTCAGTTATAGCGGTTTAACGAATTAAATATTACAATTAGCCCTTCGACTCCGCTCAGGGAGCGTAATTAAACGTTGGCTGAGCGGAGTCGAAGCCTGAAGTCAGTACTATTTCAATCGTAAACTGTTATAGTGTAATTTTTCGATGAATGATACAGCTGCATTAAAATATAAAAGATTTTGTTTTGAGGAGAGATGATGAACGGCAATAATACCTTGAATATACCTGAACTTGAAGAGAGACTGGACGGCGATTTTGAATTGTTTGTGGAGCTTTCAGATCTTTTTTTTGAAGACTCATCGGCTCTTCTGCTTAAAATAAAGGATTCAATTGAAAAAAAAGATCCGGAAGCTCTTAGAAAATCTGCTCATACGCTTAAAGGTGCAGTATCAAATTTTTCAGCTCAAAGAGCATACGACGCGGCATATGAGCTTGAGGTAGCAGGAAAAGATAAAACTTTTGATGAATCTCCGGAAAAATTTGCCATTCTTGAAAATGAGATAGTAGAAGTTGTAAACGCCATGAAACTCCTTGTGGCAAAGGGTTCTTTCAACTGAAAGTAAAAAAATGTCCTTTATTGAAAATATAAATGAAACAGTAATTGATATCTGCAGAAATGCCGGAGATATTCTCATGTCCGGTTTCAGATCGGAATCCACAGTTATAAGCTATAAAAGCAGAACCGATCTTGTAACAAATATTGACAAAGAGTCCGAGGAGTACATAGTTTCGGCTATTAAGAATAAATTCAAGCTTCACTCTGTTATCGCCGAGGAGGGGAGCGGAAGGGAGACGGACAGCGAATATGTGTGGTATGTAGACCCACTTGATGCCACTAACAATTTTGCTCACGGTATTCCCTTTTTCTGTGTTTCAATCGGTGTGTATTCAAAGATTGAAAAAGGTATTGTATGCGGAGCGGTTTTTGATCCCTGTCATAACGAAATGTTTTATGCAGTAAAGGGAAAGGGCGCTTTCTGCAACGGTCTTCCGCTTAAGGTTTCCGGCATAGATGACATGGGGATTGCTCTCCTTGCGACAGGTTTCCCCTACGCGAAGGATGATATGGAGCGCAACAATCTCAAAGAGTTCAACAGGTTTCTGCCCGGTATTCAGTGCATACGGAGAATGGGTTCCGCTGCTCTCGATTTATGTTCTGTTGCTGCCGGGAGAATTGACGGATACTGGGAGCCTCTCCTGAAGTCCTGGGACACCGCCGCGGGGAGTCTCATTGTTCAGGAGGCGGGAGGAACGGTTACAAAATATGACGGGTCGGAGTATGATCCTGAGTATCCCGAGATACTCGCCTCAAACAGTCTGCTGCATAAAAAGATGATTCAAATATTAACTTCTGAATAAGACAGGATTTTAATGGAAGAAGAAGTAAAGCCCCGCATCTATACCGTTGCTCAGATCAACGGACTTATCAAGTCAGAGGTTGAGAACAATCCCTATCTGAGCAGTATCTGGATCTCCGGAGAGGTTTACAATCTTACTTATCATTCATCGGGGCATATATATTTTACTCTTAAAGATGATGCTTCATCAATCTCGGCGGTTTTTTTTAAATACGCGAATAAAAATTTAAAGTTTAAACTTGAAGACGGGATGAAGATTCTTGTATTCGGAGGGATCACGGTTTTTGAAAAGAGGGGGAGTTATCAGCTGAATGTCCTCTCTGCAAGACCTGACGGAGCAGGTGAACTTCAGAAACGTATTGAGCAGCTTAAGAAAAAACTCGGTGATGAGGGTCTGTTCGATCCCTCCAGAAAGAGAAAGCTCCCATTTCTGCCGGCAAGGCTTGGGATAGTCACATCACCTACCGGCGCGGCTGTGAGAGATATTATAAAAGTAGCATTAAGAAGATATTCAAATATTGAAATAATTATAGCACCTGCAAAGGTTCAGGGGGATGATGCCGCCGCAACCATTGCCGCTGCTATTAAAGAACTGAACAAGCCTCAGTGGAACATCGATGTAATTATAGCAGGAAGGGGGGGCGGATCATTTGAAGATCTTATGCCCTTTAATGAAGAGGTTGTCATACGCGCCTTTGCCGAATCCAGAGTACCGATAATTTCCGCTGTGGGACATCAGATTGATCATCCTCTCAGTGACGATGCAGCCGATGTCGCAGCACCGACACCATCAGCAGCTGCAGAACTTGCCGTTCCCGTTAAGACAGATCTGATAAATGAGATCGAATATCTGAAAACCAGAATGTCAAACTCTCTCACAAATAATTATCAGAGTTATAAAACTGCACTTAAGAATTTAATAACAAAAAAGATATTCCGGGACCCTTATGAAATTTTAAATTCCCGTCAGATGCTTCTTGCCGATGCTGAAAACCGGATGATCAATCAGATGAAGCATAGAGTTGCATCGGAGAGAGAGAAGCTTCTTAGACTTCCGGATATTTACAGGCTCCAGAAAAAATTTCTTGTTCAGAAAAAACATGACCTTGAGCTGCTGATTCAGAATCTTAATAATCTCTCACCTCTGAATATTATGAGCAGGGGATATTCAGTTGTTCTGGACCGGAGCAGAAAATTGATAAAATCTGTTGATAAATTAAAACAGGGTGATACTGTTGAGATAAAATTTGCTGACGGTGCCGCAGAGGCTGTTATCAGTTCCGTTATAAAGGAGAACTAAGTGGAAAAAGATAAAAAAATGAATACTAAGACTACATTTGAAGATGCGCTTCAGGACCTTGAGGAGGTTGCGGATAAACTTGAAGGGGGAGAGCTTGGCCTTGATGATTCTATAAAGGAATTTGAAAAGGGGATTAAGCTCGCCAGATATTGTCAGCAGAAACTTGAAGAGGCCGAAAGAAAAATTGAGATACTCCAGAAGGGTGCCGACGGAGAGGTGAAACCGGGCCGTGTGGCGGTGAAGCCGGATACAGGTGAAATCGAAGATGAAGAGGATCTGCAGGGGTCATTGATTTAAGGGGTAACCCGATTGATAGTAAAACTTTTAAATCTCCCGGCCTGCGGCCACCATCTTTATTAAAGAGGGTTTTAACTCAACGAAATGTATAACCCCTTTTAATAAAGGGGATGTTGAACAAAGCGAAACAGGGCGATTTATTAAGTTGAATATCAGGTTTTGATAAACAATAAAAAGTCTCTATCATGGAGAATGAAATGAAAAATATATTTATATGC
>PGXT01000145.1 GCA_002839285.1 Spirochaetae bacterium HGW-Spirochaetae-5
GTAGCCGTCAGGTGAGAATATTTCTTTCATATTTATAATATAATTTCCTGTTGATGAACTTCATGATTATAAGAGTTTAATTAGCAAGATTTTTTTTGGATGGATAAGTATTCTTTCTTGATCTTATATTATTGTGAGATAAGAGAGTGTTTATTTCATTTAAAACATATATGAGTTTTTGATGAAAAGCAAAGATCGGGAGTGAATAATATTTAATCAGTATCAGTATTTATTCCTTAGCTTTTAAAAAGTAAAAAAACTCTATTATCTCCTCCGCCGAAGGCGGCGGGGATATATAATTCTCATTTTTTATATTAAGAAATTCTGAAAGTTTTCTTGACAACTTGACAATTAAAATATATATTATTAATATGAAAACATTACAGGTTGGCGAATTTAAAAGAAATTTTTCCGAGATTCTTGATACAGTAAGGGATGGAGAGGAAGTTACCATTACTTACGGTAAAAAGAAGGAGAAAGTGGCAATTCTGATCCCTTATGAAAAGTATCATAAAAAATTTAAGCGGAAATTAGGATTGCTGGCAGATAAGGCCTCGTGCCGGATTAATGAAGATTTTGAAATATCAGATGAAGACTTACTAAGCTGATGAAATACTTATTAGATACTCATACATTTATCTGGTCTCTTTTTTCACCCGCCGGTCTTTCTCCTGAAGCTAATAAATTAATTGTAAATAGTGACAATGAAATATTTGTAAGTGTTATTACATTCTGGGAGATCTCCTTAAAATACAACATGGGGAAACTGGAACTGAATAATGTAAAGCCTGAAGATCTTCCTGATCTCGCGGAACAATCGGGGTTTTCGATTTATGCTCTTGATGTTAAAGATGTATCATCTTTTCATAAACTGCCGAAAGATTTCCATAAAGATCCATTTGACCGGTTATTAATCTGGCAGGCTTTAAGAAACAATCTTACAGTTCTTTCGAAGGATATAAGATTCAGAGAGTATGAAAAATACGGATTGAATGTGAAATGGTAGACTGGTAAAAATTATAACGGAACAAGTTGAATATTAAGAAGCGATCTTTCTGAGGTGGTTATTGTTTTACTTGTTGTTTGAGAAGTATATCCCTCTTTCGAAAAAGTTAAGTTATATGTTCCTGCAAGAAGTATCCGGTTATAATAACCGTTGCTGTCTGTTTTTATTTTGATATCACCTGTAGTTGTCTCACCTCCATCATCCCATGTAACTGTTACTTCTACATTTGATATGGGTGTTCCTTCACTATCAGTTACACGTCCGTAAATACCCTCATCAGCTTTTTTAATATACTCAATGAGTGAACCTCTATTGTACATGAAGATCTGTTGTACACCTGCTTCACTTGTCGGATTTCTCTTTGCTACTTCAACTGTCAGGTCAAGACAACCTGTTTGCAAATAACTCCAATCTTGAAGTGTTCCTAATGCAACATACCAGTCTCCGCCGTTAATGGTTCCTTTATTTAGGAAGATGTAATCGCCGTAATTTGAATTATAGATATAGTTATAAACATCAGGATTTGCTAAAAAATTACTCTCAGTGGCATCGGTGTAAGTTAAAGCAAAACTGTTAATTAGATTATTTTCAACAGGGAAAATCCCGTCGATTAGTTTACTTTTGTAGTCAAAAGGCATATTTACAAGAACAGCTCCGGTATGGTAAGTGATTGAGAGACAGAATTGTTTTGAAGAAGAGAAATTCTGTAAAGCTTCAGTTTCTTTCTGTAGAGAGGTTCCGGTCGCATTAAAATTTCTATTTAAATCAACTCCATTGCGGTTGTATCTTGATTTAACGGCAAGTCCGTCAGGATTGAGTACAGGAATTATACATATGTATCTGGTGTCGACAAGGTTTTTGATATCGGGACTTGTACTATAGCCATATGTAAGGTATTCGATAAACCGTATAAGCAGTTCGACACTCATCATTTCATTTCCATGAATTCCGCCGGTGAGTCTTACGGCCGGTTCGCCTTCGAGAGTACCGGGATTGTCCGAGATTACTAAAGCTTTTATCACACGACCCGTTTCACTGTAGCCGACAGTTTCAATTGCTGTGATATCGGGATAATTCAGTTTTATCTCATCAAGAAATATATCAATATCTTCAGGCGTATGATACTGATAATACGATTCACCGCTCCCGCCCCCTCCGGAACAGGAGATGATCAGCATTAACAGATATACTATTATATATTTATAAAATATTTTCATAAGTTCACTTCAGTAAAATATACACTATGGTCAAGAAATTAAAACAACTTAATTGCCCGCTACGCTGAAATAGGGGTTTACGGGGGAATCGCCCCCGTAAACCCCTATTTCAGTGTATGCAAAGCATATGCCTCTCGAAAATGATTTGCTGCCATCATGGAGAAGTTTTAAAAAAATCTGATATTTGAGATAAAGAAATTCTCTGGAGTTTAATATCTCTTCCTGAAATATTATTGAGATCAAATAGATCGTTCAGATCCGATCCGGTTTTGTTTTCTATTTCAAAATATTTTGAAGGGTAGTGAATTTTTAAAGCAAGAAGCATTGCTTTGAAGGCATCGTAATGGCGGTTGTAATCTTTATTACTTCTGTTCTCTGTTAGAATCTGTGAGGCTGAAATTATATTCAGAAAAACTTCACCGTATGAAATTTCAGGCTTCCCCTTTTCTACTATATTTATGGGCATTCCAAAAGTCGAGAGTATTTTCCAGTCAGGTTCTTTTATGGAATCTGTCATACTCTATCTGTCCGCAATTTTTCTTCAAACATCTCTATATCGATCAAATCAGTTTCTGTTCCCCTCTGCTCTTTCAATTGCCGGAATAGTTTCTTTGATGGGCGATAAAGTTTGAGATTTTTATTTTCAAACAGAATGACCAGTTCTTTCCTCCAGTTCTTCTGTTTTTTTACAAAATATTCAGCTGCAAAATTAATTGTTTCAGGGGGGAAGTTATTTTTTTCTGCTATCTCCATTATCTGCAGCTGGTCTTTGTTTGTAATTTCTTCAAGAGGAACAAGATCAATATCGAGTGTAATCCGGTCGCTTATCTCCAGCACATGGAGAAGCGCTCCGCCGACAAGGAGCCACTCTCCCTTCAGGCTTTTGATAATTTCTTTATACAATATTATTATATCTTTATGCTGCATTATTAAAGAAGGAACTATTATGTGACGAATGTCAAATGAAAATTTATGTTTCATTGAATAATGAAAATAGGCTGGACCTTCAATTATTAAATACTTTTTAAAACTTTTACTTGAATAATAACCGGTTACATTTTAATTTCTGCATATGATGTTTTTACTGTATAATCTCAACACATTGGCATTTATCTATATTCATAAAAGGGACTGCAGGGAGCCTGCTTCGACGAGCTCAGTACACCGCTGGGGGCTTATAAAGGGGCTGTGCCTCTTTACCCCTTTAAGTATTGAGTTTTTAGAACTCCCCATAATTTAATAACTGACAGGTAGCTTGAAATGTTAAAGTTAAAATGGCTTAAAAATCTTTTCGGCAGAAAGAATACGAAGAGTAAAATTGATGAAAAAAAGATAAAAGAGATACTCCCCGATGAAGACGATTTTAAAGCCTCTTCCGGTTCTGAGAATTCACAGAAGGTGAAACTCTCCCGGAAGGAGAAGAAAAAAGCGAAAAAGGCAAAGTGGAAGGCACGCCCTTTATCTCTCCGGATAGTGGTTCAGTTTGCAAAAACTCTTTTTATAAGAATTCCGCTTTTCATAATTGTACTCATTGCGGCGGTTCTTTTCTTTCTGCAGTTGTACCTGTCTCCGCCGGTTGTGGAGGGGCTGGCAAAGGCTAATTTTTCTAAAATGTCATACGGTTCCCTTGATCTTAATGTTGAGAGTTTTAATCCCTACAGGGGATTTGTTATAAATAATATTGTAATCCGCAGCGGAGAGGACTTCGGACGCGGAAAACTTTTTGAGATGGAGAAGCTGGTTTTAAATTACGGATTTTTTCCGATCTTTACAGGGAGTATACGTTTCCCTGAAATAGGAATTTATAAACCGAGAGTTTATCTCGTTGAGAAAAAAGGTGTATGGAACGCTGCAGCTCTCATGAAACCTTCGGAGAAAAAACCTGAAAAGGAGCCGGAACCTGAAAAAGAGGATGAAGATACAGACGAACCATCCTCCCCGGAGATTAATCTTCCCATTGCGGTGGATTTTCTGTTCAATTTTATTCTGGACGATCTATGTGTCTATGTAAACGGCGCGGATATTAATTCAGAACTGACAGGGTTATCGTTCAACGCGAATATTGAAGTCCCCCCTGTAAAAACAATTCCTAAATCGGTGGAAGCTGTCAGGATTTTAAAAACCATGAAGTTCGAGCTTAATCCTCAGAATGGGATGAATGTGAAATTTTATTCAAAGGGCGCCGCCACTGCTCCTGAACTTGTTTTAAACTGGAAACTGATCTTCAACAACGGGGACACCCCTGAATTCAGCAGTACACTGAATGTGGGAGCAAAGAGAATGCCGCTTCGTCTGCAGAATAAATATTTCTCCCCGTTTAATTTTCTCATAGCTTACGATATATTCTACAATCCTATAAACGACATACTGAAGATAAACAATTTCTCTTTCAGTTTTATGAACAGCAACTGGCTGAAACTCTCCGGCATGGTGAGCAGCGTTACAAAGTCGCAGGTGCTGAATATTAATATGGATCAGAGTATTATTCCGCTGAAAGATCTTTATCCCTATTTTGTATTAATGACAGGGGACAGAAATACCAGATTCGGCGGAGAGATCTCTCTCTTCCCCCTTACAGTGAGAGGCTTATGAACGGGAGCACAATGGATATAGGCGTCGAGCTGAATATCCCCCATCTTGCATATGTGATTGAAGGGAGCAAGTCCGGTGATAATGGAGTGAAACTCACAGCTTCCGCAACGGGCTATAATAATTTTAAGAGAGTTAAAATCAATAATGTGGGCTTTGATTTTTTTAATCCGGGGGGAGCAAAGGCTTTATCGCTTGCCATGTCCGGTGATGTAGCCATGGGGAAGGCAACTGAGGGTTACATTAATATCAGCAGACTCAGACTAAATACAGCTCCTTTACCCGCCATGGTTCCGGGGAGATTCAGAAAACAGGTTGCGGATATCCCTCTTAAAAAACCGGTGGATTTAAATCTGGGGCTTAATTTTTATCTCGGCAGCGATATTGTAAAAGCGGGAGTCGATATGCTTGCAATGATTCCCGATTACGGCGTGAACGATCTTAAGCTGAAGGCATCGGTTGTGCAGGATAATAAGAATAAAAAAGTTACTCTTAACGATGTGTATCTTGGGAGTAAAAACATGAATCTTGCACTTAATGCAGGGGGGATGGTTGAGCTTAAGAAGACCCCTCTCTCCGATTCGAATCTTAAAGTATCTCTTGAACTTAATAATCCGAAGATGAAGAGTGTCTGGGGTCCATGGAATACTTCGGGGATGATGAAGCTGTCGGCATTTATGAAGGGCGACCTTGCAACCGGGAAGGCACATGGAAGTCTTGAGTTTAAAGATTTCAATCTTGAAAACAGTGAACAGAAGCTTGCCGTTTCCGGTTTTAATATGAACTTCCCCTTTGAATATAAGTTTAAGGCGCGGACTGTTGATAAATCGTATATCAGTATAAATCAGGATATGGTAATTGACAGCGACCAGTTTGCCGATAAGCCGAATTTTAAAATTTCTTCAGTGAAGGCCAAACATCCCGCCAGAGATATCCCCTTTGAATTTATGAAGGATTTTAACGCGTATATGGTTTTTAAGGATAATGTTTTCAGTATTTCAAATCTTAAAGCATCGGTGATGGACGGATCGATCAGCAGTAAATCTATTCTTTTTAATCTTGCGGATTTTGATCTGAAGAATATGGAATTCAGTGTTAATCTTGATGTCCTTAATGTGAACATAGGCCGGCTCGATGATGCAACAACTAAAAATATTTCAAAGAATGCCGAGCTTTCATTGAACGCGAACTTCTCCGGAAGAGGGCTGGATATTAATAAGGAGCTTACACCCTCGGGTAATATAAATATATTCAGGATCGGTGAGGAGTTTGCAAACAGGCTTATGAAGGGACTCAGTCAGGAGAAGGGTAAATCGAAGCTGGGTAAACCGGTTCAGTTTGCCCTGGATAATTCAATGCTTGCGCAGAGTTTCGATTTCAGGCTCGATAAGGGCCTTGTTTATACAAAGGTTAAATTCAAAGGGAAAGCTCTCAGCAGAATTTTCAATGTTGAGAATGAAGAGGTTGTATTTGACCGGATTCCAATTCAGGAATATTTAAGAAAAGTTTCGGAGGAGAAATAAATGTTTAAGAAATTTATAATTATCACAGCTGCTGCGGCAGCAGCGGCAGCTTTAAGTACCGGATGCAGCTCAGGTCCCAGCTGTATAAGCATTGTTCCCCCTGATGTTAATCTTACCGGTGAGAAGACCGTTATCGAAAGCCAGATTGTCGGTGAATATAAAGAGCTCGAGAAGGATGCCTGGACTATCTCTTCTGTTAAGACAACCGCGGGTAAAAAAAACATTTCAGGTAGAATGTCGGGAGATCCTGAACTTTTTAAATACATGAAAGTAAGAGAGTTCCATTCTGATAAAATAAAAGAGTATAAAAGTGAAGGTGCCCTAGGAGAGGGGAACACCGGGTTTATAAAATATATGGAAAACAGAAAATATGAATCATCCCCCGCTGAAAAGAAAATTCTGCTGACAGTGATAGAAGAGGAGAACCGGGCCAGAAAAGAGATCTTTACCCGTTCAATTCTGATCTCAAAGGGGAGCGAACCTCTGAAGAGCGAAATTGATGACTTCGGCAGAAGTTTTTCTGAAGAGCAGAGAGGGCTTGCTTTTAAGGATGAGTGGATTCAGGAAAAATCCGGAACCTGGGTACGGAAAAAATAGGCAAGTACAGGAAACTATAGGATATTATGATGAAACGAATTATATATTTAATTATACCGGCTCTGGCTTTTATTTTATCCTGCCAGGATAAAAACTTATACGATGTAAAGTTCAGTTATCAGGGGATTATTGACAAGGAGTACAGGTTCAGTGTGGGCCGTGTTATCCCAGTTACTATCGGGCAATCTGTTGAGACTGACGGCGATATTACCCGGGACGGCAGGTTCTTCTTTTACTCCTCAAACAGCGACGGAGGGAATTTTGATATCTATCTCCGGTCTATGACTGATATCACAACAGTAAGGCTCACATCTCACCCCTCTAAAGATATAACACCCGTTGTGTCGCCCGATGGGAAAAAACTGGCATTTGTATCTTTCAGGGACGATCCTGAAGGTGATATTTTTGTAATGAATATAAAATCTGCCGATCTGATAAAGAGTCAGGCGGAATCAATATCCTCATTATCATCTCTTGATAAAGTGGCGAAGAATATAAGCATTGAGAGAGATCCGGAAAGCGGTGTAATACTGAATATAAAAGATGCTAATCCTGTATGGAGTCCCGATGGAAAGGATATTGTCTACTCATCGTCAAAAGGGGGGACAGCAAACCTCTGGATAATGAAGCAGGATGGTTCTGATAAAAAAAAGATAACAGAGAAGGGTGGGCAGTATCCATCGTTTTCAGAGGACGGAAGTAAAATAGTATTTGTATCGTACCGGGAAAATGAAAATGGAAATTTATATATTCTTGACATTGCAAGCGGCGAAGAGAGCAGAATTGTTTCGGATAATAATATTAAACTTTATCCCTCATTTATGGATGATGAGACAAAGATTATATACTCATCAATCGAGGCCGATTCAAACGGCAACGGCGTACTTGATCTTCAGGACCGTTCGATCATCAGATACATCGATACAAAGAGCAGACTCAGCTATCCTCTTACAAAAAGAACAGATACCTCTTTCAAAGCAAAGTGGCTCCCTGTTCTCTCCACTCGGGATTATAAGGGTGTAATTATCTACACCGATGTTACCGGTGAAAATATAAATCTTAATATTATTCCTGATTCGGGGATAATTCCAAAAAAGCTCAATGCAAAACTTCAGTACGAGATGTGTGAAACATATCTCGCAGAGTATGAAGATACAGAGAAGTATCTTTTATCACTGGAGTCAGTCTTTAACAATTACGGAGGCAATAGTGATAATACATCACGGGCTTATGTTAACAGAGCTCTCCAGGAGGCGGCTTTATATTATAAGAAGAATGGTGATATTAAAGAGACGAAAAGAATTATTTCGTTTATTCAGAAAAGAACAGATGGAAAAGATCCCTATGCTTCATTTATCCTTGATCTCGTGGAGAAACATTCAGCAGTAAAGGGTGACCCCGATATTCAGGGGATTTCACAGAAGTTCGGATCTGAAAAAAACAGCAGATATTTTCTGCCATTCGCGCTTGAGGATATGTCCGACATCTATTCAGATAGAGGTGACCGCAGCAGCTCATTGAAAGTACTGAATCATATAGTGGCAGATTTTCCCGATTACGAGAGAATTACCGATATTCAGACAAAAATTTCCATAAACGGAGATGATCTCCGTAAATCCGGACTTTCAGAATCAGCAGTAAATATTCTCAATAAAGGGAATGCTAATCAGAAGATATCCGTCATCAAAAATCTTGTCGACCCTTTCAGCGGAGGCAAAATCTCTTCATCGGAGGGAGATAACTATCTGGCCGGGATATCTCAGTTAAAATTAAAATTTAAAGATGATAAAAAGATCATGGCTGTTCTTACGCATATTTCCGGACTGATATATGACAGTAAAGGATCTGCCGACAGGAGCAGAGAGGAGCTTCTCCAGTCTATTGCACTCTCTCATCCCAATGATCTGACTTTTTATCTTTCGAATATAAAGCTTGGCGAAATAGAAAGGAGACAGAGCCGTTTTGCCGAGGCGGAAAAATATTTCGCCGCTGGGATTAACAGATACTCACGCCGTTTTAAAACTGAGAATTTTAAAGAGCGTCTCCTCTGGCTGATAAATTATTACGAGCAGTCCGGAGAGAGGAGTGAACTTGCTAAAAATTACAAAGATGCATCGGAAACATATTCCAGGCTGATAGATCTTGTAACACTGATGCATAACAAAAGATTGTATCCGGAAGTTTACAGCGAATTCGCGCCTAAGGCTCATATACTATACATCGATTCATATACCGGATGGAAGGGTAATGCAGCATTAGCCGAGCTTGAAAAGAGTTATAATGATAAACTCCCTGTTTTCAGAATGGACTTCAACAGAGCGGCTATCTACGGCCTTGGATATATCTACACGCAAAAAGCTCTTTATCTTAATTCGTTAACAGATACAGAGGGGCGGAGAAATTCTCAGAATGATGCATATCAGGCTTTTAAAATGGCCGATGAACAGATCGACTGGGCACTTTTTATTGATGATGCATTTATCGATCCATATATCCTGAAAAGCTGGATTTACCAGTTTGTCGATTCGGAAAGAGATACTTATGGAGCTGAAGTAAAAAAATATGCCGGTAAATTTTTTCCTGAACATCTCTGGGAGAAGAATCTTGTTATTCTTGAAAAGGCGCTTAATGCCAATGATGAAAAAAACAACCCGGAAAATGAGGGTGATCTTCATCTTAATATGGCCAATAATTATTTTCTCCTTCTGAATTACCCCAGAGCGCTTCACTCATATAAATTTGCCGGGAAGTATAAGAAAAAATTCGGTTCAGAAATAGAGAACGCGCTTTTTAATTTTCATCTGGGGTATACATTATGGCAGAATGGCGAGATTAAAGCCGCTGATGATGAAATAAAAAAAGCATATGATATATACAGAACTCTCTCACTTGGCGGCGGTTCAGAAAAGTACAGGTACCAGTTTCTGACTTTATACAGATACTTTGCTCTTTTCAGCAGATATGAAAACAAGTACAATGAAGCGATCGAATGGTACAGAAAAATTCTTAAATTTGCCGATGACAATAAACTGGAAATTGACAGGGCGCGTTATTATCAGGAGATTGCCTACTGTTACATAAAATCGGGGAGGAGCGGCACTGCAAAATATAATCTTGATCGTGCGGCGGCGCTTCTTGAAAAGTATCCCGATGATGAACGGAAATATTATCTTAAAATAAAATTATTCGGTCTGGGACCATTCTCTTTGTTTAATATTGGGCCGGATTCGGCTATTCTACCGGTTGTTATTGGTGATAATAAAATATTCTATCCCCTTGATACAAACAGCAAGAAGCTTCTTAATCTATCATTATATGAAGAGATAGCAATTACAGATGGCGATTTCCCTGCTGCAATAAAATATTTAAAAGAG
>PGXT01000146.1 GCA_002839285.1 Spirochaetae bacterium HGW-Spirochaetae-5
CAGGCTGTAAACGATATTGAAAATGGAAGAGTTATACATAAACTGATCTGCAAAGAGACAGGGAAAGAGGTCACACGGGGGATTACTGAGTGGAGGTAGAAATATGCTTCGGAATAATTTTGGACCTGATCGGAGAGATCCGGTCAATTTTCTACAATTGTATACTGTTAATATGTTATTTTGAGAAATAGCCTATGTTTTATAGGAGATGTTTATGAAATCTGAATTTACCGCAATTATTGAAGCATCGCCAGAAGGTGGTTATTGGGCAATCTGCCCTGAAGTTCCCGGAGCAAATGGTCAGGGTGAAACTGTGGAAGAGGCGAAGGAAAGCCTGAAATGGGCAATAGAACTTATTTTTGAAGATCGCAGGGCTGATATGCTTCGAGGATTACCGGAAGATGTAATTCAGGAGAAGGTTCTTGATGGATGAAAAGGAAGGAACTGGAACGAAGATTAAGAATTGCCGGATGCTATTTAAAGAGGGAAGGGGGTTTACATTCTCTATGGATAAATCCTAAAAACGGTATAGTATAAGCCATTCTCAGGCATTATGAAATCAAAGAACCTTTAGCTAAAAAAATTTTAAAGAATCTTGACGCGGTCTGATGTTTTAGTAAGTATTAATCTCGGATCTCTGCGCCGGAGCAAATGCCAACATTTCAAGCGGAAACAAAAAATGGGTAACAGAACAGACATCTCTTACAGGTGGTACAGTCGACATAGATGTAGCTGATAAGACAACGCTTCGTGGAGCTGTTATAGATTCCACGACAGGTGATCTTACACTTGTCACAGGTTCATTTGAATACAGCCATATCAAGGATAAAAATAGCTCAACAAATTTTGGCGGCGGTGCAGATCTAAGTTATGGAGACAGATCTGAAAGAGATTCAGATGGTAATGTTATTAAAGACAGGGGCTGGTCAGGTGGTGCGGGCAGTGCGAGCTTCGGATTCAGCGACAGCAGGCAGACAAACTTTGCGACTATTGGCGAGGGTACGCTTATAATCAGGGACGGGTCACTGACAGGAAACCCTGATGACTACAATGGACTGAAAAGAGACGTATCAACTGCACAGTACGGTTCGGCAAATCTTGGGGTGCAGATTAGTGTAGATAAGAGCACTATAAATGCAATAATGAATCCGCTTGACACATATCATGATACAGTAGATGGTTTGATCCAGATAGCAGACAGAGGAAGAAAGATTGAAGAGCAGACACATATAGTAGAGAAGAGTGGTAACCTGATTGTTAATGATCACTTTACAACTGATGATAAAGTTCAGTACTGCCTCAATATGGATGATTACGAAAACAAGAAAGCAAATGGTGAAAGTGTAGATGCTCTTGATACACTTGTTTATCTGAAGTCAAAATCTGCAGCAGGTTATGAACTAGACCGGTCGGACATGTCAGACCTGAGATTGAGTTCAGGCATTGTACTTGACGGTGCTACTGACGCGATTAGAGAGAACCTTGAAGCTAACATAAGAGTTAATTCAAGAGAGGATATACTTGCCAGTCTTGCGGTACTTGATAAATATGATTCCGGTGATGCGAAGGATGCGAGGAGTTATCTTTCAGGGATACGTGCGGCAGGGGAAGAGAGGCAATATATAAGTGATGAAATTTCTAAGGTAGATATAAGTTTATCAAATAATGAAAAAGAAATTAGTAAAGTGCAAAAACTAATTAAAGAAAATGCGGTTTTATGTATTCAGGTTGAAAGTAAGACAGAGAATCAATATTATGTTTTGACTAAGAATGACGGAATACAGATGAATGGTAAAGGCGCAGATGGTAAGGCCGTTTATACAGTGAACACCGATACAATAGAATATGTAAAAGAAGAAAAGCTTTTATTATCCTCAAAGATTGAAACTTCAACATCAGACAAGTCTGTACAGACTGTAGCCAAGGTTGATTACAGTTCATCTGATGGGGGTAACTCGGTTTATGTAGGGGCAAACCCAAAGGGGGCTGTTTTCGGGTTAAACCGCACTTCAGCAGATCTTACATCAAACGGTTCCAGTGCATATACTGAAACGAGTTTGACTGTAACAGGAAAAGGAGCCGCTGCTGGAGTGGTAGTTGCGGGAGCAACTGTACTTACAACTGTAGTTATAAAAAATCCTGGTGTTGCTGCTGAGTTTGCAACACAGCTTATTCCCACTGTGGTACCAGTGATGATACAGACTGCAAAGTGAGAACCAGAACATGAAGTTAAAAAGAATCCTATATTTATCTAAAAGATTTATCATTTTCACTATTCTTGCTTTAGCAGTGGCATATATTTCTTATATCAGTTATTCAATTGTAATGTCATTTAACATTGATAAAGTATTTAAGTACTTTTCAGTATTTAAAGATACTTATCAGCAGGGTGTAGAAAAAAAGTCGGCATGGAAGGCCTTGAGGCGTGGCAGAATCGAGTTTTATTCTGCAGGTAGTGAGGGGATATGCGTGGTCGGTTTAAACAGGTATAACAATGTTTCTATTAAAAATATAAATATAAAGAATCAGGATTCAGGTGTTAAAAAGGGCGACTTTCCTGAACTTAGTAGTAGTATTAGAGCTGAAGGGTTTCCTTTTATAAATTTAATAATTTATCCTGCGAACTCTGAGATAGAAAATATTGATATATTTATAAAGTCAAAAATAGAAAAAGTCATTAGAACAGATGATTACATTTATATAAAATTTGAAGGCAGCTCCGTTAGATTGAAAAGTGTTGAAAAATATCCGGAGTTTTCTTTTACTGGTATCAGCGAACCACCTGTCGAGCTTATGATATTAAAAAGAGAGGGCGAGAATCTGATTATTTTTAAATACGGCATAGATGAAAATAAAAGAGGGTTTACCACACCTCTGACATCGATGATCGATCTGAAATAATTTCGGTATGTCTGTAAGTTTACTATTACAATAATGTTGATGAATACAAATGTGTTAAGTATAGAATTTCAGCCCACCACACTAAGTCCCCGAACTTTCGATAAAATGGATTATGTGCGCCGAATGACCGAGGGCGGGATGCTCCCCGCCCGATGCGATTGAGGGAACGTCGTGGCTTGCACTGAGCCTGTCGAAGTGAGCGCTGCGGCATAATCCCTTTTATCGCTGAAGTTCGGGGGTTCGCAAGGGGAGAGTTTTGTAACTGGAGTTTAGTGTCACAACCAGGTTCCCCATATCGAATAATTGCTGAGTTAAGCGACGGCGCCGGCAACTGGATAAGGTTTCTGATGCAATGAGTCCGGTAACATCTTTTACATCACTGGATTTTAATTGACAAAAATGAATAATTAACTATGTTATTACTACATCTATTAAATAGATGATGAGGATTAAATGCAGAATATAAAATCTCAGGTAATTGAAATTATAAAAGGTCTTCCGGAAAATATTACATTAGATGACATCATGGAAGAGTTGTATTTTAAATCCCATGTAGATTCCGGATTAAAAGAACTGGATGAAGGGAAAGGAATTCCTCATGAAGAAGTAGAAGTCCGGTTTTCTAAATGGCTAAAATAGTATGGTCACCAAGAGCAGCGGACAATGTAGAGTCTATCTGCGAACATATATCGAAAGACTCAAAAAGATACGCTCAGATTTTCGCTGAAAAGATATTTGAAACAATTAAATCCATTCGAGAAAATCCTTTAGCAGGTAGAGTCGTTCCTGAATATATGGATGATAAAATTAGAGAAAGAATTTATAAAAATTATCGGATAATTTACAGATTAAAAGATGAAGTCATTGAGATTGCTGCTATTTATCATGGAGCGCAACTTGTCGAAAAAAAAGAAAAAATATTTAATCCGGAAGATAGCTGATTTTTAAAGATTTTGATGTAAACGAATAACCTCACTTATAAAAGATCAGGTTACTGCCCGATTCTTTCTCTTCGCTCCTTCGTCCAGCACAAATGATCATTCCAGATTTCAGGAGCTTTGTAAAATCACCAAACCAGAGAACTACTTCTTCAGCTCAGTTAAATACTTATCCTTCTTCGCCCAGAATTCATTAAGCCACAGCTGGAATTTTTTTGTAAATTCATCTGTAATAGGAATAATATTTACCTTAACAACAATCTTTGTAGTCTTCCCGCATAGAAATTCCCAGAATGTTTTCGGTCCCTCGGGATAATAGATCGTTACATCCGCAATTTTCTGAAGCAGGTCACCCATGCTGTTCATTACAAGAGATATGCCGCCCGCTTTCGGTTTAAGTAGATTCTTGTAAGGGGACTGCTGCTTATTATGTTTAGCCTCGGTAAATCTTGTCCCCTCCATGAAATTCATAATGGATATGGGCATGGTTTTATATTTTTCGCAAGCTTTCTTTGTAGATTCAATATCCTTACCCTTCAGGTGCGGATTTTTTGCAAGAAACTCTTTTGAGTAACGCTTCATAAATGGGAATTCAAGACTCCACCATGCCGGGCCTAAAACCGGTACCCATATGAGCTCTTTTTTAAGAAAAAATTTCAGGAATGGAATTTTGTACATGAGAACTTTCTGAAGTACAACAATGTCAACCCATGTCTGATGATTTGACAGTACAAGGTACCAGTCGTTCATTTTCATATCGCCGGTAAACTCAATATCCCAGTCTATTTTCTGAAAAAGCGCAAGGGTCAGATTGTTCCCTGTTATCCAGCTGTTAGCGATGAAAATTGATATTTTTGATGTAAGACGATACCAGAATTTCAAAGGTATAATTATGCGGAAGGCGGAGACTAATAACAGTAAACTTACCCAGAAAACAGTATTTAATGAAAATAAAATTACGGTCAGGGTCCCTTTTACTCTGCCGGGAAGAAAATTCAGCATGAAAACCTCTCTCTATTGTATGATTAAATTAAATTGGATGAAATAGTATAGCTTTTTTGTATATAACAGTATTGTAACGAATCCGGTGCAAAAATAAATTTTTTCCGGTTTTTTTTAAAAAATTTTTATAATTAATAGTTTTAGAACGTATGTATATATATCGGCGTGAAAGTTTCTTATTGACGTTGAACCGGTTTTTTTTAATCATAATAATTCCTGCTGTTCAGGGATATATCATTATTGCAGAAGAGTTAAAATGCAGAAAGAGAAAGAGTTACTTAAAAATATATTCGGATATGATGAATTCCGCTCCCTTCAGCTGGAGATTATTACATCTATATTGAACAAAAAAGACGCTCTGGTTGTAATGCCCACGGGGGGAGGGAAGTCGCTCTGTTATCAGCTCCCTGCGCTGATGTTCAGCGGCCTCACTATAGTTGTCTCTCCTCTTATATCGCTGATGAAGGATCAGGTCGACCAGATGACGCAGCTTGGAGTTGAAGCTGTTCTGCTTAACAGTTCAATCTCCAGGCAGGAGTATAACGAAAACATAAATATGATACGTGAGGGGAGTGTTAAGCTTCTCTACGTCGCGCCGGAGACCCTTCTTAAAAACGATATACTTCAGTTCCTCCAGACGATTAACGTCGATTGTTTTGCAATCGATGAAGCTCACTGTATTTCAGAGTGGGGTCACGATTTTCGTCCTGAATACAGGAAGATCGCCAATGTAAGGAAACGGTTTCCTGGAGCCGTGTGTATCGCTCTCACTGCAACAGCAACGGCACGTGTACGGTCAGATATAAGAAAAAACCTGGAGCTGAATGAAACCAATGACTTTGTCGCCAGTTTTAATAGAGGTAATTTATTCTATAAAATTGTACCTAAAGATAATCCCCTTGAACAGACCCTGGAATTTATTAAACAGTATAAAAACGAATCGGGGATTATATACTGCTTTTCCCGCGACAGCGTTGACCGTCTTTATCTAAACCTCAAAAAACATGGATATTCCGTAAGACCATATCACGCGGGTTTGTCCGATGAGGAGCGTCAGGAGAATCAGAATTTATTCCTGAAAGATGATGTTCAGATTATGGTTGCGACGATAGCATTTGGTATGGGGATTCATAAAACTAACGTGCGTTATGTGATACACTTTGATCTCCCTAAAAGCATTGAAGCATATTATCAGGAGACAGGCCGTGCGGGACGTGACGGAGTCGATTCTACATGTCTTCTTCTCTACAGCTATTCGGATATCCATAAAATAAGATTTTTTCTGGATCAGAAAAGCGACAATGAGGAGAAAAGAGCCGCTATGACGCAGCTTAATGCTCTGACAGACTACGCCGACACCTCATCGTGCAGAAGAATCCCGCTGATCACATATTTCGGTGAGGAGTACACCGAGTCGTACTGCGGCATGTGTGACAACTGTGTTACTCCGGAAGAGCATAGTGATGACATAACCGTACATGCTCAGATGTTTCTCTCATGCGTAAAAAGAACAGGGGAGAGATTCGGGGCCGGTCATATTATAGATATTCTCCGCGGTTCGAAATCGAAGAAAGTGAATGATTTCAATCACCAGACTCTTTCAACCTACGGTATAGGAAAAGCATACTCAAAAGATGTATGGATGAAACTTGTCCGACAGTTTATGAAACTGAAGCTTGTTGTAAGCGATACGGAGACTCCCGGTGTTCTTAAACTTACAGAGAAAGCTTTCAATGTAATGAAGGGGCTTGAGACTGTAACAGGGAGTATGCATGAGGAGAAAAAACGGTACTCATCGGATTCATCTGCCAGGGAATATGATGCAGCTTTATTTGAAATTCTTCGCGAAAAGAGGAAGGAGCTTGCCTCAGCTGAAAACGTCCCCCCTTATGTTATATTCTCGGATAAAACACTCTTTGAAATTGCCTCGTTTTATCCACGTGATCATGAGTCGCTTTTAAAGATACATGGAATAGGTGCACATAAAATTGAAAAGTACGGCGATATTCTTTTATCGATAACCGATTCATACTGCTCTGAAAATGGAATTGAAAAGAGTTTTGAAGAACCGAAGGTAAAGGAGTATCTGAAAACTCCCCGGCATATAGAAATAAGTGAACTTTATAATTCCGGAATATCTATAAATGAATTAGTTGAGAGAGAGAAGGTTCAGCCGCGGACGGTCATGGATTATCTTTTCCGTTATATCAGGGATGGCGGGAGTATCAGAAAAGATCTTCTTGTAATTATCTGCAGATTATATTATCTTGCAGCGGATTAATTGCAGCTCTCCGCATAAGCTTTCGCCGGAGAGGGCAAAGCGTTTCTTCTATACCTATAGTTTATAATATTTGACAGAAAATCTGATATTTGATTCGTTAACATTTAGACTAAAATAGTCTTTTTAAAAATAAAAAAGTGAGAACAAGTTAAATGTTAAAAAGTATAGTTTCTCAGCTTATCGGTTGTATTGTCTCAATTTTTCTTGCGTTGAATACTCTTTGTACAGCGGCTGTGCTTTTCCCTCTTGCAATAATTAAATTTATTATTCCTATTCCCTGGTGGAGAAAAATTACCGGGAAAATTCTCATTAGAGTTGCCAATAACTGGGTGTTTTTAAATTCATTATTTATTCAGACTTTTTTCCCCATCGAATGGGAAGTTACCGGTGTCGAAAAACTTAATAAAAATGACTGGTATCTGGTAATATCAAATCATCAGACATGGGTGGATATATTAATTCTCCAGAAAGTTTTACACGGCAGAATCCCTTATATTAAATTTTTCCTGAAAAAGGAACTCATATGGGTTCCTGTTATGGGTATTGCATGGTGGGCGCTCGATTTCCCGTTTATGAAGCGTTTTACAAAAGAGGATATTGCTAAAAATCCTAAACTTAAAGGGAAGGATATTGAGATTACACGTAAAGCCTGTGAAAAATTTAAAACGGATTACGTCACTGTTATGACATTCCCGGAAGGCACAAGAATCACCCCCGAGAAACACGACAGACAGAAATCGCCATATAAACATCTTCTTAAGCCGAAGGCTGGCGGGTTATCTTTTACAATATCAGCAATGGGTGATAAGTTCCATAGACTTCTTAATGTAACAATTGTCTATCCCGATGGTGTAATGTCCATGTGGGATTTTCTCTGCGGAAAAGTAAAGAAGGTTGATGTCTTTGTAGAAACACTCCCTATTCCTGAAAGTTTTGCAAAGGCTGATCTTGATGATAAAAAATTTCAGAAGGAGTTTCTTGATTGGCTCAACGGAATGTGGGCTAAAAAAGATAAACTGATCGAATCCCATATGAGTAAAAAATAGAGTATGCCGCCAAAGAAAGTATATGCAGTAGCAAAGGGGCGTAAACCGGGGATCTACAATAACTGGCCGGCTGCACAGTCTCAGATTGAGGGTTTTCCCGGCGCGGTCTTTAAGGGATTTCCCACAATAAAAGAGGCCGAAGAGTGGATGAAAAATCCCGGATTCGGTAAATCTGCTCCAGGTTCGAAGAGTATCAAATTGAATGAACCGGTTAGCACAGCACCGAAAGCCGGCGAGGTGACAATCTACACCGATGGCGGGAGTTCGGGAAATCCCGGACCGGGCGGTTACGGAATAGTTCAGGTCTATGGAGAGGAGCGGAAGGAGATGTCCGGGGGATTCCGGCTTACTACCAATAACCGTATGGAGCTCATGGGGGTTATTGTAGCTTTGAGAAATCTTGAACATAAAAATATTCCCGTTTCAATATTTACTGATTCAAGTTATGTCGTAAATGGAATAACTAAAGGCTGGGCAAAGAGCTGGAGAAAAAACAACTGGATAAAGTCAGATAAAAAACCGGCAATTAATCCTGATCTTTGGGGAGAGCTTCTCGATCTTGTCGAACCTCTTAAAATTACCTTCAACTGGGTAAAGGGCCATGCGGGGAATCCTCTTAATGAAAGATGCGATGAACTTGCCGTGGCTGCTGCAAAGGGCAAAAACCTCCCCGTTGATGAAGGCTATAAAGGCTGAATGAAAAAGATATTTTCAATTATTTTTTTAATATTTCCTGTTATTTTCAGCTGCACCAACCCAAAACTGATTAAATCTGAATCATGTAAAATTACCAGCCGGCATGGTGCAATTATTGAGGAGTGGTTTCTCCTTTATGATAATAATGGTCGTGAAATCAAAAATAAAAGATACAGACTTGATGATCATTATTACTGGGATAGATCTACCGGATATAATAGTGATGGAACAATCAGTGAGATTATAGATTATCAAAAAGACGGCACTGTTTATCAGACTGTTAAACTCGAGTATGATGGCGGCAGGTGTTTTAAAGATAGTACTTATGATAATAAAAATAAACTTATCAGATATTCAGTTTATAAATGGCCAACTGCTTTGTCTGAAATTTGTTTCAATTATAATTCTCAAGGAGAATTACTCGGCAGGCAGGAGAGTATTTTCAATTCCGGAGGGAGGGTATTGAAAATATCTTTTTTTAATTCAAAGGGATATTTATATGGTGAAAAAGATTTCTCATACGAAAAAGATTTTTCTCATCCGGTAACGATTATAAACAGGTATAAACAGAAAAGTGAAAAGCAACAGTATTTATTAAATGCTTCAGGAAATGTAATCAGGGAACTAAGGTATGTTAATAATAAGATTCTGTCTGAGATAATTTATGAATATGATTTTAACAATAATCTGATTACTTATAAAGGATTTAAAAGTGGAATAATGGATGGGAGTAAGCATTTTACCTATAGAGATGATAATGTCAATTTAGTTGAATCATTTACTCTGAGAGATCATGATGATAAAATACTCGAAGCGGCTGAGTTTAAATATGAGTTTTATAATTAAATTAATTACACTTTAATTTAAAATACGTTATATTCATTTTATATGAAGTTGTTATAATAAACGGAGGCTCATATGGAACAGACAGCATTAAAAGCCGGAGATACAGCACCGGATTTTGCATTGAAGAATCAGCACGGTGAAGAGATAAAACTGAGTGATCTGCGCGGAAAGAAAGTTCTGGTTTCATTTCATCCCCTTGCATGGACACCTGTATGTGATATTCAGATGAAATCGCTTGAAATCAAGAATGCGGTTTTCAGCAAGCTTAATCTTGTTGCGCTTGGATTGAGCGTTGATAGTCAGCCGTGTAAAAAAGCATGGGGAGATTTTCTTGAAATTGATAATACCGATCTCCTTGCCGATTTTTATCCTCATGGAGAAGTTGCTACGAAGTTCGGAGTTTTTATTGATAAGGCGGGAATCTCCGGAAGAGCAAATTTTGTAATCGATGAAAACGGGAAGATTATTTTTGTAAGAGTTTATGATAAATCTGAAATTCCTGATATTGAGGAGATTATAAGGTTTCTGCAGAAGTAGATCCCCAGATAATTTAATTGCTGACTCTTGAGAGAAGTATTAATTGGATCTGGTTTTTAACCGGTAGTTTGTGATTTTTATACAAATGAAATAATCTGAACTATGCTGCTTCTATCAGTTAACACTGATTTTTATATCTTCTCCTTCAAGAGTCAGTTATGTAATATTATTCAGGGTACAGAACATCCTTTGCTTTTATGCTTCCCAGGCGGAATAATATTGCCATTACAAGAGTGGCAGTTGCAGGTGTTGCAGGGAACCACCAGTAAGCGCCCTCTTCAGGACTGTATAAATTATAGAACAGGCAGATAGATGTAAAAAGACATCCCAGAATCAGAACTGTAATAAATATACCCTGGTGCTGTGGATTTCTGTAGGTAAGTATAGAACCAATACCCAGAGCAATCAATACAGCTCCTGCCCAGCGGAGCCAGCCGTGATAAAGAGGCTGTCCGCCAGCCATGTTTACCATTACACCCGGTATAAGCATATAACCGAATCCATAAATCAGAACCATTATTGCGTAAACTGCCAGGGTAAACTTTAATAATCTTGTGTCGTTGTTTTGTGACATTTTTTCCTCCTGTTTTTATCAGAAAACCACCGATTAAAAAACCCGTTCAATTTTTGTGATAGTTTTAAGCTACAAAAAAGATACATATTGTCAAATAAAACTCTATTATAACTGAATTAATGTCAAAAATTCTACTGCAGGCAGGAAAGTATTCTATATTATAATACCAAGTATCTTTGATTAAGGGAGAAGTTCTGTACTGAATGGATTGAAGAATTAACAAGAGATAAATCCGGTACAGGAAAATCATCTGCAGTATTACATAGTCTTTTTATATCGGCAGGTTCATCATAATCTTCTAATTCCGGGGTTCTTGGTTAATATTCCCCGGGGTTTATCGGTTTTTAAAATAAAAATCACTCCTCATGGTCAGTTTTAATTCTTCTCAAAATCCTGTTGATCGACTCAAAGTCAAAACCTCTCCCTCTCAGAAAATTTGATACCTTCATGAAACTGTTCTCTTTATCTTTAACAGATTTATATTTCTTCATTGCGAGGTCAAAGAGTGCATCTTCATCAGGAATATTAGCTCCCGATTCACGGATAACTTTATCTATAATTTTGCGTCCGATACCCTTCCGGTAAAGATCCCGTACAATTATATCTTTCCCCGACTTACCTGATTTCATTTTTGATTTAACAAATGACATGGAGAAATCAAAATCGTTGAGATACCCTTTCTGTTTTAAATAATCAAGGGTCTCTTCAATATGCTTTTCAGAAAAATTCTTCTTTTTCAGATATTGGCGAAGTTCATCAACAGATCGCCCCCGCACAGCTAACTGATTGAAAGCCTTCTCCATGCATTGAAATTTTTGTGACTCTTCATAAATTTCCATATAGCATTCAGTTGTGAGAGTTGTACCGCTGGATAGTTTATACATGGAGTATGCATCAAAGGAGATTTTGAGTTTTTCACTGTTGTCCAGCTCAAGCTGAACGTAGTTGTCTTTGAATATCAGTTTTATTATGCCCGGCATAGATACTCCTCCGTTAGCTCGCGGTCTCTGGTCGGTGGCAAAAAACCGCTTTAAAGCAGGTATTAAATATTATACCAAACTTCATGGCCCCCTAAATCCCCCGGGGGGGGACTTGGAAAATATCAGGATATGAATTTATTCAAAATTGATTGATGAATATTTAACCAGCTCAAATTTTTTTCTTAACTCTATAACTTACATTGGTGAACAGATTTTATAATTTACCATTGAGGATTATTTGTAAAGCAATCTTCAAGTCCCCCTCTGGGGGATTTAGGGGGCTACACTGAGCGATGTGTATAATGCGTGGATTTGACTGCGGGAACTAACACAAAAAAAGGATGCATAAAGCATCCTTTTTTTGTATATATTGTAAAACAAATATTAACGTTTTGAAAACTGAAATTTCTTTCTCGCCTTTTTCTGACCCGGCTTCTTTCTTTCAACTTTTCTTGCATCACGTGTAATAAATCCGGCTTCTCTTAGAGGTTTTTTGAGTTTCTCATCTGTCTGAACAAGACATCTTGCAATACCCATCTTTACCGCTCCAGCCTGACCTGACCATCCGCCGCCGCAGACATTAGCCATTATATCATAGTTCTCAAGCTGTCCGACATGCTCAAGGGGCTGTCTTACAATAAGACCCAGTGTCATTCTTCTGAAATATTCACCGATAGGTTTCTGCCATTTAAATTTCTCCTTAAATCCCGTATACTATAGATTGATAATTTCTGGTAACTGAGCTTCGTGAGGATGCTTGTTGCCGGCATATATTTTCAGATTTGTCATTTGTACTCTGGCAAGTCTGCTTTTGGGAAGCATCCCCTTTACAGCGTGCATAATTACAAACTCAGGCTGCTCTTTCATAACCTTCTTGATATTTGTAAATCTCTCACCACCAGGATACTGTGTGTGTTTGAAATAATCTTTATCAGTAGATTTCATACCTGTAAGAACGATTTTTTCAGCGTTGATAACGATAATATTATCACCCATATCCTGATTAGGTGTATATTCAGGTTTATGTTTTCCTCTAAGGATAGTTGCAATCTGAGTGGCAAGTCTTCCAAGAACCTTCCCTTCTGCGTCAACAACGTACCATTTTTTCTGAATCTCCGCTTCTTTCATCGAATAAGTTTTTTGAATATCCTTCATCTAAAAGCCTCACATAACTCTATAAATTCTTAATTTTCCCAGTATTTCTCTTTAATCGTTTTAATGAATAAAGAGTTAAACTAACACATCGCAATTGGGGGCGGGTGGTAGTTATAATTTTCTTTTTACATTAAATTGTGCAGAAAACATGGCTACTGCATATTTTTTATATAACAAGGGTATAAAACAATATATACCCTTAAACCTGTCAACGAAATTAATGACATTTTTTATTCAAATTGGAATTAATTCAAGCCATTTAACTCCTTTTTGAATTAATACCAGCGGAAAAGGGATTAATGAAAGAATTATGTCGTATGAGATTTAGGCAGCAAATAATTTTCGGGGTGCGTA
Organism: Spirochaetae bacterium HGW-Spirochaetae-5; assembly: GCA_002839285.1. Taxonomy (GTDB): domain Bacteria; phylum Spirochaetota; class UBA4802; order UBA4802; family UBA5550; genus WRGT01. The sequence goes on from PGXT01000146.1 coordinate 13,311, forward strand.
TGCTCCCATGCGCTGTGCACCCCAAAAATAAACCGCTACCTGAGATTTAACCTTAATAAAAAATAAAATTGAGTTGAGTAAAACACATTATAATTATAAATAGAATTATTATTCAAATTTTAAAACCGGAGCAGACTGAATGAAGAACCTGAAGATTTTTTTTACTATCTCTCTCTTTGTCATCATGGCGTCAACAAATATCAGTGCATTTGAATTACCTGACAGCTTCAGCGGATATAAGATCCCTAAACCCACGGCGGAAATAGTAAACTTTGATATAGACTCAATAAGTCTTACCGATGTAACACTGCTTTTCGATGTGGAGATAACAAATCCATACCCTGTTAAACTTAGTCTCAGTACAGTTGAATCAACTTTTTTTGTAGAGAATAAGCAGTTTTTCAAGACATCAACGGATAAGCTTAAAATTAAAGCAAAAGGTAAAGAGACAACCAGACTTTTTGTAAGTCTTAAGTATGCTGATATGGCTAAAATTGTTAAAGATTACAAGAATAAAGATTCACTTGAATGTGTTGTCGATATGGTTGTAGTTTTACCTCTCCCTAAATCTGTTTCCAAACTTGCGAAGGATGTAACTTTCAAATTCAAACTGAAGAAAGAGGTTCCTGCAATAAAGCCCGAGATCAACATTGCAAACTTTACTGTTGTAAAACCATCTCTTGCAGATATTGAAGAAGCATTAAAAAAAGCACGTAAGAACAATTTAAATGCTGATGCTGTAAAGAATATGTTTGGAGCAATTCTTGACGGTAAAAATCCTGCGAAGGTAATTGATCCTGCAGATCTTGATCTGAAGCTGAAAGTTAATTTTGATGTTGTGATGAAGAACAGCACTAAAGCTGCAATATTTTTTAACGATCTTAAATATGATTTTAAAGTAAACAACAGCAAACTGGTTGATGGTTCTACAAAGGATATCCAGAACAAGGCCGGTGAGTATATTCTAAGTATCAGTAATGAATTCAGCTCTAAAGCTCTGGGGGCGTCAATTCTCAAAGCCTTCAATGAGGGGAAGGGGGATTTTGCACTTACCGGATATTCAATGGTAAAGTTTCCTGATAAGATTAAGAAAACACCGCTGAAACTGAATTTTGATGAAAAGGGAGCGCTCTCAATAAAATGATAATACCTGTAATAATGGCGGGCGGAGCCGGCACAAGGCTCTGGCCGATGAGTACTGAAGATAAACCTAAACAGTTCCACAATATGTCGGGACATGG
>PGXT01000147.1:0-11892 GCA_002839285.1 Spirochaetae bacterium HGW-Spirochaetae-5
AGTCATGTTGTGCGCCGTCTTGCTGCAAAGGGTTTTATGCCCGTGATTTATGATAATTTATCCGGCGGTTTCAGGGATTTTGTCAGCGGTTTTGAGCTTATCGTCGGGGATATTGGGGATTACGATAAAGTGACAGAAGTAATCAGAAGCCATTCCATCGATTGTGTTATGAACTTTGCCTCGTTTATAGCCGTTGGAGAATCCTGTCAGAATCCTCTTAAATATTACGATAATAATGTTTCTCAGACTATTACTCTTCTTAAGGCAATGATAGATACCGGTGTAAAGAAATATATATTTTCATCAACTGCCGCTGTTTACGGGAACCCCGATGAGGTTCCTATAACAGAAAACTCTGCATTGAAACCTGAGAGCCCCTACGGCAGGACAAAGCTTATGGTGGAGCAGGTGCTTGCCGATCTGGAGAGGTCCGATGATTTCCGCTATATTGCTCTTCGTTATTTTAATGTCGCCGGAGCGGACCCCGAAGGGATGATCGGAGAGAGCCATGTTCCCGAGACGCATCTCATTCCCCTTGTTTTAAGAGCCGCTATTGATCCCGGCTATGCTATCACTGTTTTCGGAGAGGATTATCCTACACCTGACGGAACATGTATACGCGATTACATTCATGTGTACGATCTGGCCGACGCGCATGTTCTTGCTGTCGAGAAGATTCTGGCAGGGGGTTCAAGCAGTGTTTATAATCTCGGCAATGGAAAAGGATTTTCAGTCAGGGAGGTTATCGATTCCGTCAGGAGGGTAACCGGTATTGACTTTGCAGTTAAGTCCGCCGCACGGAGAGATGGTGACCCGGCTGTTCTGGTAGCTTCATCGCAGAAAGCGTACGATGAACTGGGCTGGAGTCCGAATTATCCCGATATTGATAGAATAGTTGAAACCGCATGGAACTGGGAAAAGCAGCAGAAGAGAAAGGGATACTGAAATAATATATTACTGATCGCATTCATATTTTTGTACAATTTAAAACATTTAGCTTGACTAATTTATATTAATATAATTAATACTATTAATGGTATTAATACAAATTTCTATTTTATTCAGGGGTATATATGTCAGCTAAACTTCAGGTTCAAAAATTACCAAAATTTAAACTAATAATGTTTGCACTCGGTCAGCTCGGTTGGTCTCTTGCAAGCTGGGCAGTATCGAATGCTTTAAGTGCGTTTTTTCTCCCTCCCGAGAGTACCGGTGGGTCTCTTTTCCCTGTATTCATCTTCCAGGGTACAGTTATGGGGATCGCAACTGTTATAGGTCTGACAAATATGGGGGGACGGGTGTGGGATGCTGTTACCGATCCTTTGATAGCCAACTTATCTGATAAAAACAAATCGAGATTCGGACGCAGAAGATTATTCCTGGCATTTGCGGCGGTTCCAACCGCTCTTTTCGGATTTCTTGTATTTTTCCCTCTTATGAGCGGTGCAACACCTGAAGGTCAGCTTGTTAACGCTGTGTGGCTTATTATAACCATAACCTGTTTCTACTGGTTTATCACTATGTACTGCACACCTTATAATGCTCTAATTGCAGAGCTTGGTCATACACCGGCAGAGCGTCTTGGTATCTCAACAGCTATTTCAATAACATGGGCACTTGGTTTTGTAATAGGAAATTTAATATGGATATTGACTCCGATAGCGCAGACAGGCTTCGGTCTTGAATTGGGACCTCAGGGATATGCTCAGGCATTCCAGATTGTCCTTGCAGTGTTCTGTTTCATTTCAGCAATTCTTATGCTCCTTCCTGTTATATTTATCAGTGAAGAGAAGTATGCGTTGTCTGTTCCGAGTGATCTTGGTTTGATGGCTTCAGTAAAATCTACTTTCAGCAATAAACATTTCAGGTGGTTTGTTGCGTCTGATCTTCCATACTGGGTAGCGCTGACATTTATTCAGCAGGGTATGCTTTATTTCTTCACGGTTCTACTGGGACTTGATGCTTCCTTTGCCGGAACAGCTGCAATTGTTATGTTTTTTCTTTCATATGCTTTTTATACTCCCGTTGTTATTCTCTCCAAAAAACTCGGGAAAAAGATTGTTCTTCTTACCGGATTTGTATTTTTCGGATTTGCATTCAGTATATGTTTCTTTCTCGGATGGCTCCCAATGTCGAGTCATATGCAGGCCTGGCTTGTGGTTGTTCTTGCGGCGCTCCCTCTGGCTATTTTCGGGATTCTCCCCAATGCGATTATCGGTGATATCGCCGACAGCCATGCAATTAGGACAAAACAGTTTCAGGGGGGGATGTTTTACGGAGCCCGTACTTTTATGATGAAGATGGGTATCTCTCTTTCAAATCTTATCTTCCCGTCTCTGCTCCTTCTTGGAAGAAGCACCGATAATCCATGGGGTGTAAGACTCGCGGCTCTTACTGCTGTCGGTTTTTGTATACTGGGATTCGCGGCGTTCTTTATGTATAATGAAAAAGAGGTTTTTGCCATACTTGCGGAAGAGGAGAAGATTACAGAATAAATTTCAGCATCATAATTTATATTTAAAAAGACCGCCTTTGGCGGTCTTTTTTATAAAGTGATGTTACTATTTATATAACAATGAAGCTTGTTTGTTTTTTAGATATATTTTTTAATGTAGAAAAAAATTATATATCCCCGCCGCCTTCGGCGGCGGGGATAATAAAGCTATTTTTATTTTAGAAAAGTTAAGGAATAAATACTGAAAAATTTAATAAATCCGATTTAAAAAAAATAAAACATTTTCGGCGTTCCATCCGTACTATTAATATATAAATATAATAAGCAGGAGTAAATGGAAAATCCGGCAGATAGAATGTATATACTTTTTTATCTCAGTCTTGGCAATGCAGGACGGATAAAAGCATTTAACAGAATATGGAAGGTGTATTCTGGAAGGATAGCTTTTTATATTTCACAGATTCTTCCGAAGGGGAGCTATTATGCTGATGATTGTTTTCAGGAAGTTATGCTTAAGATATATCAGGGACTGGAAACATTTAAAATTGAATATCCGGTAAAACCATGGTTATATGCAATTGCACGAAACCATACTCTCGATTATATACAAAGAAAAGAGTATGAAGAGGTGGAGTATTTTGAATTGATTACTGCTGCAGATGTAACGAATCCGGAAAGTGGATTTGTGAGAAGTGAGATTTTTTCGGCGATTGAAAATTCTATAAATAAACTCGCTGAAGATGATTCTCAGATTGCCTATTTAAGATTTTATGAAGAGATGAAACTTAAAGATATAGCGGATATTATGGGAATAAATATTAACACAGTTAAGACCAGAATAACTTCTGTGAAAAAAATTCTTCAGAATGATCTACGAGGATGGTTATGAAATTAGAAAAGGGTCTTAAGCTTTATTATTCTGATAAAATCCGATCTCTTGGTCAAATGCCAATGCCTCAAGCGGTTGTTGATCAATATAGTTCATCCGTAATAACTAAAAAAAACAGTAGTAATCTGATGTTTAATTTTGCGGTGCATTTTATTATTCTTTTGATTGTTATATCCGGTCTGCACAGTTTCGGCAGCAGTTCGGTGCTATCTGATAGAATATCTGAACGTGCCGAAGAGGTAGAGCTTGATGATATAGTTGAACAAAAAATTCTTCAGATAAGTATTGGTATAGAAAAGTTAAGGAGTAATCAGGAATAATTACTGAAACATTATATTCATTAAAAGGGGGATGTTATGAAAAAAAGGTTTATTATTTATCTGGCAGTTGTAGCGGGAATCTACGTTTTTGCAATACTGATAGCCGGAGGTCGGCTCATTATGTTCTGGGATTTTCCTACGCTGTTGCTGACTCCGTTTGTTCCATTGATTTTAATGCTGGGACACTACAGCCCTTCAGAAATAATTGATGCTTTCCGTATAGCGGGTCATTGCGAAAGAAGTGATGTTGATATTAAAAAGTCGTTGCTGTTCTTTAAAACGATTCACAAACTTATTATGCTGTCGGGATTTTTTGCGGTTATACTTGGAATTGTGATGATTCTCACAGCTTATCCATCAGAGAATTTTAGCAAACACATTGGAAATTATATGGCGGTATGCATTCTATCCGGAGCATACGCACTCTTTTTTGTTATGATTATCTGTATTCCTTTTGAAAGTGCGCTGGAGAAAAAACTAATACGGTAAAATGTCAGTTCATTGCAATGTTTGAATAAGCATCAAATCCCGCCGCCACTGGCGGCGGGTAAAAAAATATTAAATCTCTCCAAATCGCTTCAGTACATCTTTCATTATTGCTCTTGAATCTGATATTACTTTTGTTCTCCACGCAGGAGATGAGGGGAAATACATCTCCCTGAAATTCTTCTGAACTTCAGATTTATCTTTATCGGATTTATAACCATAATTGAAGCCCTGGTTTTCCAGCAGTGTTATATGAAGTGATTTTATTGACCCGACAGTTGTCTGACTGTCCAGAGTGCCGTATTCAAATGCCATCGGTATAAAAGTAACTCCATTCAGAAGATTTTCTACGTAGCTGGTAAAATCGCCCTCCATCATAGTTCTGATTTTTAAATCTTTCACAGGATTCGGGAACAGGTGGAGTTTTCCTCTCTCGCCGTAGCCTGTATGAAGATCAATAATCATGACAATGGGATATCCTGCTGAATATTTTTTTATATACGGTGCGATACTTTTAATCTGAGGTTCAGGCTCTGACCCTCCGTAATATACACCTTTCGGGAACTGATATTGTCCCTGAAGAATTGCCTGACGGAGAACAGGCATTGAGGCTCTTATTATTTTTAAAACTGAACGGATTTCAAAGAATATATTTCCTGCCGAACCTGTATTGACGGGACCTTCGGGATTTATCAGGTCGCTTACGGCGGGGTACCCTTCATTAACAGTTTTATATAATCCGCTGTCGGCAGAACTGTTTCGGTTCATGTCTATGTTGTTTTCAGTTACCCGGCGGTTGTATCTGAAACCGTAGGGGTTCATGCTGTGAATAAAAAGAAATCCCGTAGATGCAAGAGTTTCAGCCGTTATGAATTCTTCCATGATCATCCGCTGTACGGCGCTTCCGGTATAACCTTCGACTCCATGCACTCCCGATGAAATGATTATAAGCTTTTCAGGTTTTTTTTGAGAGGGGAGATAGAGGATATCCACAGTCAGGTCATTGTCGCTTTTTGACGGAACAGGGAATGATGAGCGGGATGCCTTTTTATATTGTTTAACAAGTTCCGCTGAATCTTTTCTGAAGAGGCTTCTCGATTCGTCGAAGCTTTCACTGAAATATTTCAGATCAGATTCTACAGGTGTGAAATTTATTTCCCCGGGTGAATATAAGTTGTAACTGACTGTTGCCCATGTCAGAGCGGCAGTAATAACTATTAAGATTGCAGGAAATATGGTTCTGATTTTTTTCATCTGTTAAATCTCCTCTAAAAAAAATTTTAAATGAGTTCTTTGAAACCTGCCGATGCTAAAAATTCTGTGAATCCTCTGCTCCCCTGTGAATTTCGTTTAAAAACTCCGCAGTGAGTTAAGACTGTTTCAAATTTCAATCCGATTTCATCTTTTATTAACTGTGCTGCATTTTCAGCAGATAGAGTCCCCTGGTGTTTTTTTATAAGATACTCTATCCAATCTTTATGTTTGAAAACCGGGCTCTCTTTGTCGAGACTATCTGAAGTATAATCTTTTTTGTTGAGAAGAATATTTTTTATTTCATGCAGTTCTTCAGCGAGCCTTCCCGGAAGAACTGCAAGCCCCATAACTTCTATAAGGCCGATATTCTCTTTTTTAATATGATGGAGTTCTTCATGGGGATGAAATATTCCAAAGGGATGTTCCTCTGATGTGAGATTATTACGGAGCACAAGATCCATTTCGTATTGACCATCCCGCATCCTGGCGATGGGGGTAACCGTATTGTGAGGGGTATTCTCTTCACCTTCAAGAGTATGTGAAAGAATTCCGTTCTCCGGGTCGGAGTGATTCTTCCATTTTCTGAAAATTATATCCGAGGCAGCTATGACCTTTTCGCGGTCTGCAGATTTTAATCTTACTACGGACATTGGCCATTTAACTATTTCTGCAGTAAGTCCATTGTAGTCATCATGAATAAAGGTTTTTTCTCCGGAAGCCTTAGCCATGGGGAATTCGTGATTCCCACCCTGGAAGTGATCGTGGTTCAGTATGGAGCCGCCTACTATGGGGAGATCGGCATTGGAGCCGATAAAGTAGTGGGGGAATAAATCTACAAAATCGATCAGCCGTATGAATGTATCGACCGTGAGCTTCATCGGTTCATGATTGTCTTTCAGCACAATGCAGTGTTCATTGTAGTAAACATATGGTGAATACTGAAACCACCACTTTTCAGAATTAAGCTTAAGCGGCAGCAGTCTGAGATTCTGGCGCGCAGGGTGATTCAGATTCCCGGCAAAGCCTGTATTCTCGGGACAGAGCAGACATTCGGGATAACCCGAGGACGGTATCAGTTTAGCCGCTGCTATGGCCCGTGGGTCCTTTTCAGGTTTAGAAAGATTGACTGTTATATCCAGCCCGCCGAATTCAGTCGCTGTCTGCCATATGAGATTTTTATGAATACGGTCCATTCGGATATAGTTGCTGTCGATAGAAAAGCTGTAGAAAAAATCAGCAGCGGCTTTTATTCCGGAACTCTCTTTTATAGAATTGAACTCTTTTATAATCTGACCGGGCATGGGGAGTAGCAGGCTTATTATTTTTGTATCTGCAAGGTCTCTCGATGTTATATCATTTTCAGTAATTATCTGATGTTCGTATGCGTAATCCACCAGACGGTTGAGAATTGTCTGGATCGGTTCGAGTAGAGTTTTGTCATCATTAATTTCGATAAAGTCAGTAAGTTTAAAATAATCTACAAGAAGATTTCTTGCGAAATAGATATCTGAATCAGTGATGAATTTTTTTTTAATAGAGTAATTAATCAGCAGGTCTATATCTTGATATATATTATGCATGCAGTTCATTCCTTAATAAATCCATTTAAATATTCCATACCCCTATCCCCCAATGTCATTAAGTTAAGGGATTTTAAATTCTTCATTCATCATTTGCGGCACCAAATGCTCAGCCCCCTAAATCCCCCGGAGGGGGACTTCAAAAAAAAATCGCAAAATTCATTCATTTTTGACATAATTATTTTAAAAACAATGTCTCTTAAGTCCCCCTCCGGGGGATTTAAGAGACATTGTGTAAAGTTCTGGGATTGCCAAATCTCTTAACTTAATGATATTGCCCCTATCCCCATTGGGGGACAGGGGGCTAAAGTAGTATCATTTCCCCGACATTCCGGATAGATCCGTAAGATTTCTCACCCGTTAAATTGACGGGTGAGAAATGACAGGTTCTAAACATTTCTTAAATTGCAATAGATGATAATTGTTATTATCATTGATGCCGTAGTAAAAAAATTAAATTTCTCCCGTACCGTCCGAAATTCTGACTTCATAGAAATCTGCAGAGAGTCCGCACTCTTTCTGATAGATCTCTCCGACTTCCTTTTTAAATCTGTCGAAATTCTCCCCCTCTATCAATGCAATTACGCATCCTCCGAAACCTGCGCCGGTCATTCTGCTCCCAAGTACAAAATCCATCTTTTGAGCAGTTAGAGCAAGAGTGTCGAGTTCATGACCGGTTACTTCATAATTGTTTTTTAAAGAGAGATGCGAACTGTTCATCAATTCACCAAATAGTTTAAGGTTGTTATTTTTCAAAGCTTCAGCAGCGTCGGTTGTTCGTTTATTCTCGGTGATGACATGCAGAGCTCTGTGATATTCTGTTTTTGTAAGATTCTCTTTGTGAAGTTCCAGATCGCTTTCATTAACGCTGCAGAGATTTTCAGCTTTCATGAATTTATTCAATTTACCTAATGCCGATTCACACTCGGCTCTACGCTCGTTATATTTTGATTCTGCAAGTTCACGGCGTTTGTTTGAGTTTATAATGATCAGAGAGTGACCATCAATATTGAAAGGAGCATAACTGTAATCGAGAGTGGCGCAGTTAAGCAGGATTGCACTGTTTTTTCTCCCGAAACCGATGGCAAACTGGTCCATTATTCCGCAGTTAACACCAATGTAGTCGTTTTCAGTTTTCTGGCAGAGTTTAACCAGTTCGAGCATTGGGATATTCAGTTCAAGAAGAGTATCGGCTATTACCGCAGTGAGCATCTCTATACATGCTGATGATGAGAGTCCCGCTCCGTCGGGGAGGTTCCCGTGAAAGGCTATGTCTAAGCCGGACTTAACACCGGAGAGTTCGAAAATATTTTTAAGTACGCCCTTTGGATAATTCATCCATCCGTGATTTTTGTCAAATTCAAGATAATTGTTATTGATGCTGCATTTAAGCAGGGGGAAATTTGCGGAGTAGAGATTTATTTTTCCGCTGCTGTTTACCGCTGCTGCGGCGTAGATCCCTTTGTCGATAGCGCATGGGAAGACAAGTCCGCCGTTGTAATCTATATGTTCTCCGATAAGGTTTACTCTCCCCGGTGAAAAGAAGAGTCTTTCGCCTGATGATATCCCTGACTTCTCACGGAAATAGTTTAAAACAAAATCTCTCCCTGGCATATTTCCCCTCTTTTATTTGTTTTATATCTCATAAGTAAGCGGCGTAATTTTATTAAGACTGTCACTTATTTTTGATTAATTCCCCCCGCCTGAGGCGGCGGGGTTTGTGACTGTTTAAAACCGGTGAAAAATCTGATCTCCGCCGCGCCCCCGGCGCGGCGGAGACATATTCTTCGTTTTTTTTGCAGCAATTTTATTTATTTATGACAAGATTAAAAAGATACTCCACTTCAGTGATGATTTCATTATTGAGCTCTTTAAGCGTTGCGGGGGATTTCATCAGCAGATAGAAATGCATCTTTGCGTGGAATATATTTGTTAAAAGATTACATAATATTAAAATCTCTTCATTGGATTTTCCTTCAAACTCTTTTGCGTTTTTTAATTCGCGGACCAGCAGATCATATGCCGGATGGATAAAATGATCGCCGGTTTTTTTCTGGAAATAGCTGAAGTCAACGGAAGTTGAAAGAAAAGGGTAGTAGATGTTGGGGTTTGCAATATTAAATTCAGTCATAAGCAGAACAAAATTAATCATTCTTTCTTTAATTGTATTCCCTTTGAGTTTTTTCTTAACAAAATCGGCGCATTCACCTGCGATTTCCGCAATGGCAACACAGATAAGGTCGTTGAAATTCTCGAAATAGTTATAAATAGTTGCATATGAATAACCGGCATGATCTCCGATTTTCTTGGTGGTCAGGTTTTCAAGGCCATCAGATTTTATGAGGCTGATGGTGCTGTCGGTAAAGTATTTAATAATCCTTGTACGCTGTATCTCTTTCTTTGTCATTTCATTTATCCGTGTGATTCATAAGTAATTCGCGTAATTTTATCAGGTTTAGCACTTGCTTGTCTATTATTTCCCCTCCGCTGATACAGCGGGGTTTGCGGCGATACGGAAAGTGATGTCATATATTACTTCGCCGCGCCCCCGGTGCGGCGGAGTAATTCATCACAAGGTTCCCTGGTGGTTAGTTATCCGTTAAAACTATTAAAGTCATTAATATTATTAGTGTCAATAGAAATATTTAATTAAAATTGAGATAACTGAACAGAATTTTGACTTTGTTCTTGACAACCATTTGATAATAAGATTATAAAAGTTAATATCATTAAAAAAGTTAATTATGTTAATTTTTTTATATATCGATTCGAAACCGGCTGACCTGTTTATTTTTCGTGCTCTCCGCAGTGAAAAAATAATTATTCCGGTTTCGGATCGAATATGTAATCGGGAAAAGGTATATGCTGAAAATATTTAATAATGTCAGAATCATGCTGACCTACCGGATAAACGGGGCGGCACATACAATAAAAAGCACGCTGTTAAGCTGGAGTTATATGCCGATTATGTTTTTTCCGGGGATGATAAGATTTTCGCAAACGGATTTCAGTCATGGACCGACAGCCGCGAATTCAGTATAGATGAAAAGATCCCTAAGCCCGGCTTTATTGCAGGGAAAGTTATGAAAAAATATGTTCTTGATCGATATGGTGACGGTCAGTTCTACAAGTTATCCGGCAGGAGAGGGGTCTTTCATAGTCATACATATACTTATTTCAGAAACGGCAGCGATTATATACTGATAGGATCGCTGTCGGAAAAAAAAGGTTATACAATAATTGAATCTGATGTTTCTAAAAAACGTATCAGGATAATAAAGGATTGTGAAGGTGCAATCTGGAATAGCGGGACAACTCCGCTTGAAATTATTGCCGTAGCTGGAGATGAAAAATCTGTTTTCGATCAGTACTTTTCGGCATGCGGAATAAAACCCTCTCAGAGCAGACCTCTTACCGGGTGGACAAGCTGGTATAATTATTATCAGAATATCACAGAGGATATAATCCTTGAAAACATCTCCGCCGTAAAAAAGCATGCTCCTGAGTTTTCGGTATTCCAGATAGATGACGGTTTCGCCAGAGCGGTCGGCGACTGGCTTGATATTGATTCTGAAAAATTTCCCCGCGGTATGGAGTTTATCGCGTCGGAGATTCATAATAGCAGCATGATGGCCGGCATATGGCTTGCCCCTTTTGCGGCTGAGAAAAATTCTAAAATTTTCAATGAAAATCCGGAGTGGATATTAAAAGACAATAAGGGCATACCGGTTTTAGCCGGAGGGAACTGGAGTACTTTCTACGCTCTCGATTTTTATAATCCGGAAGTGCGTGAGTATCTGAAAGAGGTTTTTAATATCGTATTCAATGTGTGGAAGTACGATCTTGTTAAACTCGATTTTTTATATGCAGTGAGTCTTATTCCTCAGCACGGGAAGAGCCGTGGCGAGATTATGTATGAAGCTATGGAGTTTATCCGTGTATGCGCGAAGGATAAACTGATTCTAGGATGCGGTGTTCCTCTGGGCTCTGTCTTCGGGCTTGTGGATTACTGCCGCATAGGCTGCGATGTGGGACTCGACTGGAATGACAAATTTTATATGAAGTATCTACATCGTGAACGGATTTCAACACTTAATGCTGTGATCAACAGTATAAGCAGACGTCATCTCAACGGGCGGGCGTTTTTAAATGATCCCGACGTATTTCTTCTTAGAGAGGATAATCTGCAGTTAAATCAGAATCAGAAAGAGACACTTTTTATTATCAATTCAATTTTCGGCGGGCTTGTATTTACTTCCGATAATCTGAATCTGTATCACGAAGAACAGTTTAAGATGATTAATAAACTTACAGACTTTGCAGTTAAAGAAAATGTTGAAGTAAATACTTTAAATAGTTATCTTTACGAGATAAAATATTCTGAAAATAATAGCAGATTCCGCATTGCTGTAAATCTCAGTGCGGAACCTGTTAAATTTGAGGATGTTGTTTTAGAACCGTATCAGACAAAGTTCATTAAAATATAATATTACAGGGGATATAACTAATGGAAATTTTCAAGAACCGTATAAGTAAATCAGCTGAAAAAAAAGCATTGAAACAGCAGTCTAAACTCAAAAAAAAATTCGGAGATGATTCAGACAAAGAATTTTATTATATAGTAGAAGAGAATAAAATTCTGGGACCTTTTATCGGTGTTCAAAATCTTGAGCTTTCGGGTAATCCCGATGGCGTAGACTGGTCAAAGGCTCTGATCATCGGCAACATAAGAATGGGTTACGGACACTACCGCATCTCTATGGCTATTGCTTCGGCGGCAAATTATTTAGGTTATAAACCGCTCTGGCTTGATCTTCATTCGTATAAACAGTCGGTCGGGGGGAAGATTATATCTCATCTGAATAATCTCTATTCATTCGGTTCAAGGCTTTCTCAGAAGTTCCGTCT
>PGXT01000147.1:11980-12699 GCA_002839285.1 Spirochaetae bacterium HGW-Spirochaetae-5
TCAATTCATACTGTTCAGACACCATCGGCATATTTTTCATACAAGACACTCAAGGGGATGGATGGTGATAAAATAATGAATCCGATCCCGGAGAAAGAAATTGTTTTTACCGGGCATTATATAGATCACGAACTTGTGGTTAATATAAAAGATGACTGTAAAAGAAGAATCGACCGTGTCAGCGGTGGGAAACCGAAAAGGGTTCTCCTCTCTGTGGGGGGAGCGGGTGCGCAGAAGGAGATTTTTGTACGGATTATAAAAGGGCTTCTTCCGAAGATTGCCGATAAAGAGGTACTTCTTCTTATTAATGTTGGTGATCATATAGGTCTTCTGAATGAGCTGGTTAAGGAGATACCTGAACTTGCATCCGGATCCTTCTTTAAAAATGACTGGAAGGGTGTGATCAGGTTTACAGATAAACTGTTCAAGAGCAGTGAAAGCGGAATTTACATGTTTTATGATGAGAATATTTTTTCTGCGGTTTACGCGACTAATCTTTTAATGCGCCATACGGATATACTGATTACCAAGCCGAGTGAGCTTGCATTTTATCCTGTACCTAAACTTCTGATCAAGCGGGTCGGCGGGCATGAAGCATGGGGCGCAATCAGAGCCGCCGAAGTGGGTGACGGGACTATCGAGTGTGAAACCGTTGATCATTCACTTCAGATGCTTAAACTTATGCTCAGTGAAAAGACAATGCTTCTTATGATGAATGA
>PGXT01000147.1:12829-19764 GCA_002839285.1 Spirochaetae bacterium HGW-Spirochaetae-5
GTCTCTTTTTTAAATGCTCTGTAAAAAGCTGAATTTGAATTGAATCCTGCCTTGAAGCAGATTCCAAGAGCGGTAGCCTGGTCATCTTCAGTAAGAATTTTTTTCGCCTCTTCGATTCTGTAATGGTTTATAAAATCATAAAAATTCTTTTTATAATAAACATTAAGTATTTCCGACAGCTGGTGAGTGGTTATACCTGTGCGTTGTGCAAGTTCTTTTAAGGTAAGATCACTTTCTAAGAATAATTTTTTATCGGTTAGAATATATTCAATATCATTTTTTATTTTTTCAATATCAAGATTAATGATTTTTGATCTTGCGTAATGCGCCTTTTCCGCCTCTTCACGGAGAATATTGAAAATCCCGGGGTATCTCATTGTTATCAGATAGAAAATAACAATAAGAAAAGGGATAGAGTAATTGTCATCAATGCCGAGTGGGGTAATTTCCGGAATAATAGTAAGAATTGCAGCCACGGCAAGTGATAACATTATTTTTGAAATAACAGTTCTGTTCTTTTTATTCTGTGCAAGTTTTCTTATCACATTTATCTGATAGATAATTAAAAGATAAATGCAGATTGAAAAAATATACAGAATAAATAAAAGAGCACTCCTGATTTGCTGATAATATATGTAGAAATAAAGAGAGCTTATTGCCAGTACTGCAAGTGTTGAGATTCCGGGTATAAAAAGAAAAAAATCTCTTCTGCGGAATGAAAAATCTGAATTAAAGATACTTTGCACTAGAAAATATAGAAGCACACATGTAAGTGAATATGCTGTCCGGGCAATTATATCGATTATAATGTTAACGGGGGGAGTAAATAGTGAAGGAAAGAAATGGAATAATCCTTCAGTTCCCGACCATAAAGAGATAGTGATAAAAGTGAATGCATAGAGATAGTTTGAAGTTTTTTTCCCGGTGATAACGAGCTGACCTGCCGCGAGAGTCGCCGCCAGAATTGACCCGGAAAAATTTAAAATGTAAGGCAGATTTTCTGACATGCGATACCTGTTCTTTAAATTCTAAAACTTTTTAATAATCAAAAATTTTATTATCCCTGCCGGCGGCGCGGGTGCCTATACTTCGCATACTCTGGAAATGGGGGCTTACGGGAGCAACGCCCCTGTAAGCCCCCATACCGGTCACAGCGTGAAATGCTGTGACCCTGAAAAACAATTGTCACTTCTTTGCCGCCTTCGGCGGCGGGGATATATAATCTTTTTCTTTCAAAAAAGTTAAAGAGTTATCTAAGCAAAGTCAATCTTATAATTTTTATAAAAACATTTCCTGATATATATACTGAGTAGAATTTGCAGAAATCCTGTGTATAATGTATTTATTATGTTCATAAACAGATAAGATTTATTGAGAGGTAATTTATGTCAGAATCCGGGAAAATGAAAAAATGGTTAAAAAGAGGTTTAACCATACTGGGTGTATTTTTAATAATTGCTGCCGGAGCAGGGATTTATAACTTCAGTACCATTCAGCGTCTTTATCGCACTATGACGCTTTTTGATGCACCAGGTATAACTGAGAATTTCCGGAATATGGGTGACCGGTTCTCATCGAGGACAATTCATAAGGGTGAGAATGTTTATCAGTTTAAACGGAAAGACTCAAAACTCCCTGAAAAATATGTATACAACGGCGTAGAGAAAAGTGTACCCGGTTTTTTTGAAAGGTATGGCACCACGGGGCTTATTGTAATTAAAGATGATACTATTCTTTTTGAAAAATATTATAATGGAAATACCGAAAATTCCAAAGCAATATCATGGTCAGTTGCAAAATCATTTGTTTCGGCGCTTTTCGGTATTGCAGTTGCAGAAGGGAAGATTAAAGATATTAACCAGACCGTAAATGAATATGTTCCATCTCTTGCGGCATCGGGATATAATGGTGTGCGTATTAAGGATGTTCTGCAGATGTCTTCGGGCATAAAATTCAATGAGGATTACGGCGACTTTTATTCTGATATTAATAGAATGGGTCGATCCTTTGCTCTTAATACTCCACTTGAAGATTTCATTATCTCTCTTAAGCAGGAGAGAGTTCCGGGGAAATTCAATCACTATGTAAGTATGGACACACAGGTGCTGGGGATGATAATCAGTGCCGCCACAGGAAAGAATCTCTCGGAGTATGCCGAAGAGAAGCTGTGGAAACCCATTGGGATGGAGTCCGATGCACTCTGGCTGATAGACAGTGAAGGAATGGAGGCTGCATTCGGAGGATTGAATGTTGTGTTAAGGGACTATGCACGTTTCGGAAGACTTTATCTTAATAACGGAAAATGGGGAGGCAGACAGATTGTGCCGGCGTCATGGGTGAAGGCTTCGGTAACTCCCGACGCACCGCATCTGATTCCCGGAAAAAGAGAAGGATCGAATGGTGTTCTTGGTTACGGATATCAGTGGTGGATTCCTGAAAAACCGGAAGGTGACTATCTTGCCATCGGAATTTACGGACAGGCAATCTACATTAATCCTGCTGAAAATATAGTTATAGCCAGAACATCGGCATACGCGGATTACAATAAAGATGGTGACGGAATGGAGATTGAATCCATAGAAGCTTTCAGAGCAATCGCAAAAAAAATAAGTAAATAGTTCTCGATTTACCGAGCCTGCAGGATGAATTTTACTTGCTCTTTCATCCTGCATCATACATTATGTTTGTATAAAAAGAGGGAGTTTAAATAAAACTCCTTTTTTTATTACCGTGGTGTTGTGAAAATTATTCAGCAGAGTTTGCGGAGAGAATATGAGAATTGTAACGGACCTGAATTTCGGCTGGCTTTATAAAAACGATTTTAAACCGGAGTATATTAAAAAAGGTTTTAATGCTAAGGGATTTACTCCGGTGTCAATCCCTCATACAAATATTGAGATTCCATATAATTATTTTGATGAAGAGATCTATGCATTCGAAAGCTGTTATTTAAGAAAGATTAAAATTCCGGCAGATTATAAAGGTAAAGATATATTTTTATGTTTTGAAGGGGCTGCCCATTACGCCAGAGTTTATCTTAACGGTAAACTCCTCAAAGAGCATAAAGGGGGATATTCGGGATTTGAAGTAAAGCTGAATGATGCAGTGATTTATGGAGGAGAAAACCTGATTGCGGTACATCTTGATTCGCGTGAGAGAGAGGAGATTCCGCCATTCGGCAATGTTGTGGATTATCTGACATACGGGGGGATTTATCGCGAGGTCTGTCTTCGTGTTGTTGATAAGATCCATATCAAAGATCTCTTTGTGAAAACAATTAATGTACTTGATGATATTAAAACAATTGAAACCGATATTATGCTTTCAGGTTTTGAAAGCGGACTCGATATTGAAATTACCCTTAATGATGCAGAGGGGAATACTGTTTCGTCATTAACTCAGAATGGTATCTCTTCCGCAGAGGTTAAAGTTAAACACTCTGTCTCCGGATTGGAACTCTGGGATATTGACAGCCCCGTTCTTTATTCTTTATCTGTTGAGCTTAAGAAAAAAGGTAAAGTAATTGATAAAGTTTCACAGGTTACAGGATTCCGCGAAGCTGTTTTTAAAACAGATGGTTTTTATCTGAACGGAAAGAGGAAAGATAGTGAAAATCCGGGGATTAAACCGTCACCAGAGTTATGCCTATACCGGTTACGCAATGCCGGCTAATGTTCAGTCAGATGACGCCAGAATCCTCAAAGAAGGGCTTGGAGTAAATCTTGTCCGGACATCACACTATCCTCAGTCGAAGCATTTTATTGATGCCTGCGACAAATCGGGTCTTCTTGTCTTTACCGAAATTCCGGGCTGGCAGCATGTGAGTAAAGATGAGGAGTGGAGAAAAATTGTTCTTCAGAATGTCGAAGAGATGATTCTGCAGAACCGCAACCATCCCTCAATTATACTCTGGGGTGTCCGTATCAACGAATCGAATGACGATGATGAATTATATGAGATGACAAATAATCTTGCACGGAATCTCGACCCGACTCGTCAGACCGGCGGAGTCCGATGTTTTGCAGGGAGCAGGCTTCTTGAAGATGTCTATACCTATAATGATTTTAATTATCGCGGTAACAATGAACCTCTTGCTGATGTGAAGAAGATTACCAGGTCCAAAAGTTCACCATATCTTGTTACGGAACACAACGGCCATATGTTTCCCACAAAGCGGTTTGATCATGAGGAGAAACGGATTGAACATGCACTGCGTCATTTCAGAGTTCTCAATGAGATGTACGGCAATGACCGTATAAGCGGAGCGATCGGCTGGTGCATGTCGGAAGCGGAGACAAAATCTGCTATCACGGTGTTACCGATATGTTCCGTATTGCCAAGCCTGCGGCTTATGCATACAGTTCACAGCAGAGTAAATTTCCCGTTATGGAAATTCCCTCGAGCATGGATATAGGTGAACACCCGGCCAGTGTTATCGGGCCTGTTTATGTTTTTACAAACTGTGACTTTATACGTTTCTATAAAAATGATAATCTGATCGGTGATTTTTATCCCGATTATAAGAGTTTTCCGCATCTCCCTCATCCCCCGGTAGTTATCGATGATTTCGTGGGGCCATATCTTCAGCAGAATGAGAATCTGAAAAAATCCCATGCTGATATAGTAAAAGATGTTTTAAACTATACTGCAGTTACCGGTGCGGCTCTCCCTCTTAAATATAAACTGAAAATGCTTCTGGTTATGATAAGTACTAAACTCAGACCTTCTGACGGATACCGGCTCTACAGCACATACATAGGGAACTGGGGGAGCAAAAAGACATCGTATAAATTTGAAGGATACACCGGCGGCCGGCTTATTAAAACAGTAGTTAAATCGGGTGTAAACAAGCCACGGCTCAAAGCGGAAGCTGACAGATATACTCTGATAGAGGATAAAACCTGGGATGCCGTAAGAGTTGTACTTCAGATGGTTTGTGAAAATGAAAACCTTCTTCCGTACGCTCATGAAGTTATTAAAATTTCATGCAGTGGAGCGGTATCGCTGATCGGTGATGATACAATCTCTCTCATCGGCGGAGCTGCCGCTTTTTACATAAGAACAGATGGCAAATCGGGAAAAGGCACAGTTATTGTCTCGACTGTTAAATGCGGAGAAGCTGCACTTAAATTTATAGTGGAGAAGAGGTAGCTGATGAAGTCTGATCCGGTTCAGGTGATGAAGGGTGCGGAGTCTGTATTGAAGTTAAGAAAAAATAGCGCAGCGGTTTTACTGCTGCATGGATTTACCGGCAACCCCCATGAAATGAAATATATCGGTGAAAAGATCTACCAGGCGGGATACTCAATCTCTATTCCACGTTATCCCGGTCACGGTACATCAATTTACGAAATGATTAAAACCGGCGGGCACGACTGGTTTACCGCGGCGCGGGAGGCATATATTGAACTTTCGGCACATTCAAAAAAAGTATATATTGTAGGATTGTCAATGGGTGGGATTTTTACGGCACTCATTGCCAGTGAATTTTCACCGGAAAAGATCTGCATGATCTCTGCCTTACGCAAGATTAAAAGCCGGAGTATTTATCTTGCACCCCTTGCCGGTCTTTTTAAGAAAATAATTTATGAACCGGGTAAAACATCGGGCATCAACATGCCGGAATCTCTGGCAGTGCATGTAAGTTATGCGGGAACAACTCCTGTCAATCAGGGGTGGGAGCTTCATAAACTTGTTAAACGTGCAATGAAGATTCTGCCGGATATTAAGGCACCGGCTTTGATAATGCAGTCATCGGGTGATAATGTTATCCCCTCTGATTCCGCTGATTATATTTATTCGCGGATAGGGTCTTCAGTAAAAGAGAAGATTATGTTCAGCAGAAGCAACCACGTTGTTCCCGTTGATTATGACCGTGATGATGTAGCCGAGGCAATATTAAATTTTTTTTCTGAACAGTAACGGAGATGTATGCTCTGCATACACCTGAAGTGGGGGGGGGTAGTGTTTAGACTGGTTGATTATTAATTAAAAATTGATATGTAAAGTCGCAAATTTCCCGAACTCACCCCCGGCCCCTCTCTTTGGAGAGAAAGAGAGGGGAGTTTAAACAGGGAATTTATTGTGTTTTTCATGGGAATATTTTATTTTCGAAGCCCCTCTTTTTTTCATCAAAGAGAGGGGCGCGGCAGTAGCCGGGGGTGAGTGTAAAAGTTTTAATAAAAATCTATCCGGTTAAAGCACCAGGAGGGCAAGATGAATAATCAGCATAAGATAACTGAACGGCGCAGACTGCTTGATCAAAATGGCTATTTAAGCGAGCCGGGGTACGCGACAAGTCCTGTCTTTGATTACAGGAGGGGTGACATTAAAGCCGCGTCAAAACATGCAGTTGCGCTTACCATTGCTGATAATTCATACCTTGCTCTTGTAAGTGTGACGGTTTTTGATTTCATTGAAAAAAATCAGCAGACCAATACAATTATGATCCCGTTTACTTTCGGGAAACTTGGTCTGCCTGAATCGTCACGCGCAGGGATTACGGCTTTCAAAAATAAAACCGTTGATATAAGCTTTGTCAATGACGGTATAAAAAGAAAACTGCACTGCGATTTTAAAAATTTTACGAAGGGTGAAAATCTCCTGGTTGATCTGACATTGTCTGATGAACCGCACGACACCATGGTTATAGCAACTCCATTTGCTGAAGATAAGAGGGCATTCTACTACAACCAGAAGATAAACACAATGAAGGCGCGAGGTACAGTTGTTCACGGCGGCAGAACATATATTTACGACAGTGCCGATTCCATGGGGACGCTGGACTGGGGACGGGGAGTCTGGACATATAAAAATACATGGTACTGGGGATCCATGTCGGTTGTTCTGCCCGATGGTAAACCATTCGGGTTTAATATAGGCTACGGATTCGGTGATACCACTGCGGCCACTGAGAATATGATTTTTTACGACGG
>PGXT01000305.1 GCA_002839285.1 Spirochaetae bacterium HGW-Spirochaetae-5
GCTATCCGGCGTATTCTTGACGGTAAGCTTTACCTTAGTGAAGATATATCTGATACAATTATCAGCAAGCTGCTTCATGGCAGAACTGTAGAAAATGTTGATAATCCGGCAGATATACTAACCGACCGTGAGTTTCAGATTTTTCTTCTCGTAGGCAACGGATTTGGTGCTAAAGAGATTGCTGTGAAGATGGACATCAGTGTAAATACTGTTGAAAGCCACAAGAAAAATATCAAGGATAAACTGGATATTGAAAATACTGCAGAACTTAACCGGTATGCAATTCAATGGGTTATCCGTTATGAAAAAAAACCTGTCCGGCCGTAGGTTTATACAATTTGTAATATCTAAATTTCGCCAGAAACCGGTATAAACTTCTATATGTAGTCACTGAATTTGGTGACTGCATATAACTGAATCCGGTTACAAAATACCTCTTGTTCTAACCATTTTTTTGTAATAATTTTAACACTCATACAACCTGCAAACTAACCTGTTACTGCGATTCCATTCTTTATAATCTATGCTAAATTCCACTCATGCAGAATCTGAAGTTTAATAAAACACGGAATCTCTGCGTAAGGAGGAAATATGAAAAAAATAAGCTTTAAAAAACTTTTCGTAGTTTTAATTTCACTTTTCTTTTTTGCAACACTAAACGCAACAAGCGGAGAGGGGTATTTAAAGTGAAGCCTGATGATTCATTAGTATCGGTTATGACAGATAAAAAATATGCTCAATCTATGCGTGACCTGATTCTTAATCTTGTGGTTAAACTGGATGTGAAAAATTTTCGCTCGAACACTCCGGGATTTGACAGCAAGTTTTATGACACGCTAAAAGCTGAAAATTACCCGGAAATAGTTTTTAAGCCGGCAAAATATACAATTCAGAAGTCAGGTAATAACAACGGGGTTTTTTCAATTATAAGTGAAGGGACTGTTAGAATAGCAAATAAAGAGAAATACATAACAGTCAGGACTTCTGCAAAAATTCAGAATGGCACAGTTATACTTTCAGGGGAGAAGGATCTTCTGATGACTGATTTTGGATTAACACCGCCGGAATTGCTGTTTGTCAAGGCTGATGATAAAGTAACTGTAAAATGGAATCTTTATCTGAGTCTGATTCCGGGTAATTAAAACATTGAGTTTTTATAAATTCTAAAAATAAAAAAAAGGAGCAAAATATGAACAGCAAAATTTTAAAAAGTAAAGTAATATCATCTGCAGCAGTATTATCGCTTATATTTGGATTGAGCGGAGCGGCAGTTTCTCAGGAAACTTCCGTATCAGGTACAACAAATAACAATTCGAACGATGTGGTTATTTCATTGAAAGATCTTCCTAAGGTGGGTGGGACAATTCAGATGATCGGAGCGATTGAATATCTGGAAGCAAAGCATAATACACCGGTTGCACCTAATGAACGTGATGACGCAAGGTTATACCTTTTCCTGAAGCAGGCAAGACTTAATTTTTCAGGGACAAGGGATGACATTAAATACTATGTTCAGATGCAGTTTGGAGGAGAAGAAGTTCCTAATGGTAC
>PGXT01000148.1 GCA_002839285.1 Spirochaetae bacterium HGW-Spirochaetae-5
CATAGATAGCACAAAGAAAGTGAAACCGGGCAGAGTCTTTAATTGGTTTCTTTTATTTTTCCTCCTGGATCCGCTGTTATTTGGTATTATGATGACGCTGATGCTTGGTTCGGAAAAATTTATAGAGATCAGTAAAATTCTGGTAATACTTGCACCACCTATATTAACAGCAATTGCTGTTTATCTTTTCATGGTTTCGAGGAAGGGTGAAACCATTGTCAGGTCTCTTTCGTCTGCAGACAGCATTCAGAAAAAAAATGCTGAATTATTTTTTGACAGTTATCCTTCTAAATTTGCTTTTCTGTTTTTTGCGGGTAATTCAGGCGGCCCGGTACTGGTTGGCGTTCTGGGGCTTTCTGCGGGAATAATAAGTTCATGGGAATCCGCTGTTTATTTTGCACTCACGGGTCTTTTTGAAGCTGTGATTTTTTCTTTTCTTCTCTATTACATCGCCCGTATAGAATTATTTCATCTTAAAGAGGTTATTAAGTTTGAACCGCTTAGTCTGTTTATGAAAATTTCTGTACCGATCATAGCTCTTATGATGGGATTGATGCTGGTTCTGAACGTAACAATTTATAAAGTAATGTATTCAAGTCTTATTAAATCAAGCAGCAATCATATGGTGCAGTCACTGAATAATTCAGTTACGGAATCCACCCGGTATTTTATAGAAACTGTGAATAAACTTGAAACAGCCATTGTTGCCGGAGGATACAGCAGCATTTCACCTGAAATGATTGAAACTGTACTTAAACGATTACGTAAAAGTGAAGGGAACAACATTGAAGTTTTTTTCGGTGGTGACGGCTCCGGTAATACTGTAACGGACAATGGCAAACTGGTAAATGTTTCGGACCGCGAATATTTTATTAAAATGAAGTCTGATAAGAAAACCTCTTTTTCGGAAATCATTGAAAGCAGAGCGACCGGGGTAAAAGTTATTGTTGCAGCCGTACCGCTGATAAATGACGGAAGCATTACCGGATTTCTCGGCGCTACTATTACACTTGATTCTGCTAATTCTTTCATCAAGCAGATCAGTTCAGAGGGGAGTGTTGAATATATCCTTTATACTTCTGACGGAAAAATTATAGCATCAACAGACACTACTCTTAATGAAAAATCGTTTAAAAAAGATTTTACAGAGGATGGTATAGTTAACAGGAATATCAGTTCTTTTGTTTTACAGCAGGAAAAAATTTCGGATGTAAGAATCAACGGTGTAGATTATATGACAATGTCTGCACCGGTCCCGCTTCTTAATGGAAAACTTGCTATGCTGGTGAGACAGAATGTTTTTTTCAGCGATATTGACAGGATGATATTTACATTATCTATAATGCTGCTGACTATATTCATACTTATAATGGCATTACTTTTTGCTGTAGCATATAAAATTGCAGCGCCTATAAAAGAAATAATTCTGCTGCTGAGCAATGTTGCTTCGGGAGATTTTTCATCAACCTTCGAGAGAGTAATTAAGGATGAACTGTCAAATCTTGCCGATGCGCTCAACGGGTCGATACGCAATATAAGGAATATGCTTTCTACCATAATATCTGCAACTGAAAACCTCTCGTCAGTTATTGAAGAGATTTCATCGGGGAATCAGAATCTTGCACAGCGTACAGCTGAGCAGGCTTCGACACTTGAAGAGATCGCTTCGTCAATGGAAGAGGCTACTGCATCCATTAATCAGAATGCCGAAAACAGCGAGATTGCACGTTCGATGATTGAATCGGGAGCTCAAAAATCCGAGGAGAGCAATATAATTTCAAATGATGCTGTAGTGAGTATTAACGAGATGAGCAGATCGAGTAAAAAGATTTCTGAAATTACTTCTCTTATTAATGAAATTGCGTTTCAGACCAATCTTCTGGCTCTTAATGCGGCAGTTGAAGCTGCACGGGCCGGTGATCAGGGGCGGGGATTTGCTGTAGTCGCAAGTGAAGTCCGGAATCTTGCACAAAGATCGGGTAGTGCAGCAAAAGATATAGAGACCCTTGTTAGAAGCGCAATTGAGGATGTCGACAGTGCCGCGAAACTTGTTGAAAAAACAGGGGTTGTTCTTTCGGAAATTTCGCTAAAATCCGTTGAAACTGTGAAAGTAATAGCCGAAATTACATCTGCAGGTTTTGAGCAGAAAGAGGGGATGAACCAGATTAATCTTGCAGTAAGCGAACTGGATAAAATGACACAACAGAATGCTGCCATGGTGGAAGAGATTGCTTCCTCCAGTGAAGAGATGAATGCTCAGGCTGCAGAGCTGAAAGACCTGATAGGGCAATTTAAAATATAGTTAGAACTCGAACTATAATGTCGATGCGTTGTGTGTATTCTTTTAAGACATTGAAGAACAGTTTTACGTCTGTATCCACTGCATGGCGTATCTGTTCAGTTCGGCATTGTTCTGCAGATTCAGTTTTTCTTTAATCCTCTCCCTGTATGTTGAAATTGTATTTGTACTTACTGTAAGGACCTCTGCGATGGATCTGTTTGTCATCCCCTTCCCAATGAGGTTGAAGACTTCAAACTCTCTTTCGCTTAATCTCTCAACGGGCGATGATGTAAAATTCTGTCCGCCGGTGATCGATCTTTCCAGAAAATGATCTATCATCGTGTCGCAGATATATATTTTCCCCTGGAGAACTCTTCGGATCGCTTCAATTACTTTACCCGTTGCCTCACGCTTGGTCATGTAACCTCTGGCGCCGGCTTTAAGTACACGGTCTGCAAAGATCAGTTCTTCGTGCATTGAAAGAATGAGCACGGGCAGATTGGGATAAGTCTTCTTTATCTCTTTGGTAAGTTCTATCCCGCAGCTGTCTTTCAGGGTAATATCTACAATGATAAGATCGGGGAGATTCTCTTTAATATATTTAAAGCATTCACCGGAGGTTTCACATCCTCCGACAACAATCATGTCGTCCTCTTTGTTTATAAGCTGTGATATCCCGTCTCTGAAGATGGGATGATCTTCAACTATAAATATCCGCTGTTTCCGGTTTAGTTTTAGGGAACCTTCCGCCATAAGATATCCTCCCTTCTGATTTTAAAATATTTATTGGAATTTTAACGCTTATTACTGTTCCTGCCGGTCTGTTTTTCTGTATGGAAAATACTCCATCAATTATCTCCGCCCGATACTTCATTATCTTCAGACCCATTCCGCTGTTCTTCTCTTTATCGGTCCCCTTTTTTCTGGGAATCCCGGAGCCATTGTCCTCGATGGAGAGAGTCAGAGTATCACGGCTTCTTTCAAGGGTAATTGTAATGAGGGATCCGCCTGAATACTTTGCAGAGTTAAGTGTGGCTTCCTGGGCAATGTAATAGAGATTTGTGGCAAGTGCAATATCTTCAATGATTATTGACTCATCATAGGTGAACTTGCATTCAATACCGTAAAGGCTCCGTACAAGCTTCATCAGATTCATCAGCGGGGTCTGTATTCCCGATGATTCCAGATCTATGGGGCATAAACCGCGGGCGAGCCTGTGTGTTTTTGTAATAGCTTTGTTTATAAGAGTGGTAATCTTTTCTGCATCGGCCGATTCCGATACCTGTTTCTTCTTAAGACTCATTGATAAAACCTGGGATAATGCTTCAATTCCTATGAGGTGAGGATTCAGGTCATCGTGGAGATCCCTGCTTACCTGCTGTCTGATCCTTTCCGAGATAAGTATAATCTCTTTTTCAAGCTGCTTCCTTTCGGTTATATCCCTCCCGACTACAAGCATGCCGTAATTATCGCTGTCAAGTTTTATCGGACTTGAAATTGTTTCCAGCTGAATCAGCTCGCCAAGAAAATTTGATACTTCAATACGGTTTTTATAATTTTTAAAATCTTTACCTGTATCACCGGTCAGTGCTGACGGTCTGAGATATCCGCTTCCGGGGAACAGTATGTCCGTAACTTTAATATTATTATTCTTATCTTTCTGAATTCCAAAAGTTTCATACCCGGAATAGTTAAGATAATTTACAGTACCGTTTTCATCATAAACGATAATTATGTCTTTTGCATTTTCCGCCAGGAGTCTGTATTTCTCTTCACTTGCCATAAGCGCGTCCTGGGCATTTTTTGTTTCCGTTACGTCGTTGAAAAAGAGAAGTACTGCCGGTTTCTCTCCCCATATTGTAAGAACTGAATTAATCTGAAACCATCTTTCATTGTTCCCGGTATCAATTATCTTCACAGGAGAGATTGTAACAGATTCGGTTCCGTCCAGTCTATGGCGGTATTCATTCCGGACTATTTCATTGAAGTCGGAGTGAACAAGCTTGTAGAATTTTTTATTCAGTATATGATTTTCAGAATAACCTGTTATTTCGCATAGTTTGGGATTTACGTACCGCACCATCTCATCCTGAATTATTGCAATTGCCTCTTTTGTATTTTCGACAAGAAGCCTGTAATTCTGCTGAGTGGCGGCCAGTATCTCTTCTGCTTTTTTTATTTCGGTAAGGTCAATTATTGATGCTACGCTCTTTTTTGTGCCGGGTATCATTGTAATTGTCATAAATGCGTTGTGGTGTCTCTGATATTTGTCGATGAGTTTGAATTCAAAGTTCATCGGCGCGTCACCGCTTTTCCGTCTCCACTCATGATTCGTTTCCAGTGTAAGACGGTCTTCAGGCGCTACAAATTCGGTCCACTTTTTCTTCCCTTCAATTTCATCTTTGGTGTATCCGGAAATTTTTTCGCACTCGCCGTTTATCATGGATATGGTTTTATCCTCTTCAAGGAAGAGCATTGCAGTTCCGGTTGATTCAAAAAGAATTTTATAATCCTTTTCTGAAGATTTTATCCGCTCTTCAGCTCTTTTTCTTTTAGATATATCCCTGATAAAAGCCTGTATACCGTTTTTCCCGTTGAAGTTAAAGTATGTGGAGGATATCTCAATATCTATGGCAGTGCCATCAATGGTAATCATTTTATCTTCTGTGGAGATATAACTTTTCTTATTATTTATAATCAGGTCAACTGCGCGTTTTAAAGACCTGTGACTTGACGAGGGGATAAAGTCCCAGATGTCTCTACCGATAACCTGTTCAGTCTCGGATGCTCGTAGTAAAATCAATCCCGTATTATTGGCGAAAATTATTTTTTCGTCAACATAGACAAATATTGCATCGGGTGATGAATGTGCCAGATCTCTGAAATTTTTTTCTGTCAGTTTAAGTTCTGAACCGGCGGAGCTTTCCTGCGGTTTATCTGATTGTGATTTTATTATCTGATCCATCTGAATTGTTATCCTTTAAAGTGAATACTCAGGAGTATAAATACTATTAAATATCCGATGCCTTTAGTCAAGCTAAAGTTTTTAATAAATTTTATGCCTTTTGAAATGATTTTCTTCGTTTTATCAAAGCCCTGTTTAGACAGAAACAGGTCATAAATCTTTTATTTGTTGATACTTTATTATAATTATGTTAAATTAAAAATGTAGTAATTTAATTTCGAGAGTGCGTATGCTTCGCATCCGCCTGTCGGGGTGGGGGATTACCGGGGTTGCCCCTTAAATACATTCATTCCAGTATGATTGTATTTCAAGAGGAGATGTTATGGATATACGAAATCTTTACCCCGGAGAGAGTGATATTCCTCAGGAACAGAATATAGATTATATAGTTCAAAAGGAGTATCTGATAAATGGAGAGATAAGAACCTGGAACGGGAAGTTTCACCAGGTACTCTCGCCGGTTTATATTAAAACAAACGGCGATCTTGTTCAGAAGAAACTCGGCGAATACCCCATACTTACAGAGAAGGAATCTATGGAGGCTGTTGAGGCGGCCGAAACGGCTTTCGATTCAGGGAGGGGTATGTGGCCAACAATGACAGTTGCACAAAGAATTAAGCATATGGAGAAGTTCATACTCCTTATGAAAGAGATGAGAGAGGATGTTGTCAAACTCATCATGTGGGAGATCGGAAAATCATGGAAGGATTCGATAAAGGAATTTGACAGGACTGTTCAGTATATAATTGACACTATCGAAGCCGTTAAGGATCTGGACAGGAAGAGTTCGAGATTTGAAATGGAGGAGGGTGTCATCGGTCAGATACGCAGATCACCACTTGGTGTTGTATTATGTATGGGGCCATTTAACTATCCGCTTAACGAAACCTTTGCTACTCTTATACCGGCAATTATTACAGGGAATACTGTTATTTTTAAACCCCCCAAGTTCGGTGTCCTTCTTCACAGACCTCTGCTTGAAGCATTTAAAATTTCATTTCCAAAGGGTGTTGTAAATACTATCTACGGAGACGGGGCAACTATTATCCCCCCTGTAATGAGTTCCGGAAAAGTAAACGTTCTTGCATTTATAGGAACAAGTCACGTCGCTGATATCTTAAAGACGGCACATCCTAAACCTCACAGATTAAGATCTGTACTCGGTCTTGAGGCTAAAAATACGGCTATAATACTCCCCGATGCCGACCTTGATACCACAATCAGTGAAGTCGTCGCCGGTACACTTTCATTTAATGGACAGAGATGTACAGCTCTTAAAATGATTTTTGTTCATAGAAAAATTATGCCTGAGTTTATGAGAATGCTAAATGATGCAATGTGTAATCTTAAACTGGGGATGCCATGGGATAAAGATGTGGATATCACCCCCCTTCCGGAAGAGGGGAAGTGCGAATATCTTGCAGGACTTGTTGATGATGCAGTATCTAAAGGGGCATCTGTTACTAATATCAACGGCGGTTTATATTTCGGGAACTTTTTTAATCCTGCAGTTGTGTTTCCCGTAACCGCCGAGATGAGACTTTATCATGAAGAGCAGTTCGGCCCGGTTATACCCGTTGCAGCTTTCGATGATATTGAAGAACCCCTTCAGTATGTTATCGATTCCAATTACGGGCAGCAGGTGAGCATATTCGGAAAAAATTCAGACAGGATAGCAAATCTCATCGATCCCCTTGTAAATCAGGTTGCGAGGGTAAATATAAACTGCCAGTGTCAAAGGGGACCCGATGTATTTCCGTTTACCGGAAGAAAGGATTCGGCCGAGGGGACACTCTCTGTTTCCGATGCTCTTCGGGTGTTCTCAATAAGATCGCTTGTTGCCGCGAAAGAGAACAGTGTAAACAAGGAGATAATTACGGATATAGTAAGAAACAACAAGTCGAACTTCCTATCAACGGATTTTATTTTTTAACGGTAATTTCCGGCCCCCGCACCCCGGTCGGTGGCAAGGATTGTTGCTTTGCCCCCGACCGGGGTGCGGGGGCTTCATGGGGAAGGTTAAAAACTATCTATCATAACATTATTAACTGACGGGATTATCATTCCGTAAACTATCGATGTCATCCTGTCGATGAGTTTGATATTCAAACGGGCCTCTTCAATTGTTATGAGTGGCGGCTGGATTCTCTTCATCATTATAAATTCCATACTGTATGTTTTCATCAGAAGTGAAAACTCTTCCGCCTCCATTATTGCATTTTCATAAAAATATGCTTCCAGAAGTGCCGTAAAATCATTGTAACTCTGATTCTTCACATTTTTGTAATTATAAATCAGGTCATTTATAAAGAGAGAGTTAACTTCATTTGCTTTAAATTTCCTCTTTCGCAATTGTGATCTGATTTTATTGTAATTGTAAATTTCATCTTCGCTTTTATAATAGTCTATCATATTAAGTGAAATCTGAAGATTAAGTCTTTTCAGAATTAATCTTCTGCATAAACGTGAGTCATCTACCGAGAGGATAATCTCTCTTCTGCTGATTATTATAGGACATACAGATTCTGAATCCATTAATATATTTTCAACAGCCTGTATTTCATTTAAAGCTAATCCCTCCGGCGGAATCAATTTTTCGACTGATTCTCTAAAATCATCATCGGGGTATGAAACAAGATCAATTACAGTTCCCGAGTCATCGCCACTAGTGATGAATGCGGATATTTCATCTATGTCATTCAGTCCGTATGCAGACCGGATGAAGTTTAAAGTGTCAACATCGGCGGAGAGCCCGCAGGCAGTATAAGAGGCAACAGCAGAGGACAATTCTTTTATACTAATTTCTGATTTCATCATAGTGACAGCGTCGCCTGTATATAGGTTGTTGAATCTGTTTTTTTAAGTAGGGGATTTTCTATAAAAGCCTTCTCATCATAAGTATTAAATTCTCTCCGGTAACCGGCTCTAATTCCCAATGAGCCGGCGATCTTTTTAGAAAAGAACAGATCCTGTATAGTTCTGTATTTGTTGTGGTCGCCAATTACCGGGATATAGTATATGAAGTATCTGATGGAAAAATCTTCATCGAAGGGGAACAGTTCAGCCCTACCTCTGATTGACCATCTCCAGTCTTTTACAGCTTCGTTCTCTTCATATTTTTCGTACTGAAGAATCGGCGCTCCGCTCAGGTCAATCAGAAGATAATTATTTCTGATTAAAAATAATTTAACTCCTGCTCCGGTACCGTTTCTGTGTTCAAGCAGTGTTATCCTGTTAAAGTCAGACATGGTGTAGGAAAAGAATTCGATTCTCCAGAATATAAAATAATCAAAATTACCCGTTGCAGTTCCTCTGTTTTCATTAACCAGCCCGTTAAGTTTTCCGTATGAGCCGGAATAGTTTAGTCTTAAAACAGTGTGGTAGTCATCATATTTTATTGATCCGGAATATGTTGTATTAGTAGAATCGGTATTCCCTTCTTTTACTGTGTAACCCCCTGCCAGAGTGAAAAACCATTTTTTCTCATCGTCACTCTTTGTTACAGGTTCATTATATCTGAACAGGTCTGTGAACCTGAACTTCTCTTCATTA
Source organism: Spirochaetae bacterium HGW-Spirochaetae-5 (assembly GCA_002839285.1). Classification (GTDB taxonomy): domain Bacteria; phylum Spirochaetota; class UBA4802; order UBA4802; family UBA5550; genus WRGT01. The sequence goes on from PGXT01000148.1 coordinate 8,799, forward strand.
TCTTTGATCTCTTTTATTGTTTCAGCAGCAGCTGATGACGAACTTCAATACTGCGAATGATGAATCTATTTACCATTTGTTTTTGATCAATTAAAAAATGGTGAAACGATGCAGAAAATAATTTGCTGCCATAGGTTACTGAGGTAATGCAGATATATTTTTGTTGACTGAATAAAAATCTACTGACAGGTTACTGCTGTTTTTTATGATTTTTCTGAAATCTGATTTTTACTAATAACTGAAATAACCGGTGAATAAATATGGATAATTCCTCAGCGGGAAAAATTAATAAATCTGTTCTGCTTATAAACTATATTCTGGATACATTTCTGCTTCTTGGATATATTGTTGAATATTTTAAAGGAGGACGAACTCTTCCATTTGTAGTATCATTTTTTTTCGTGATGCTGGTCCCCCTGGCAGTAGCGACCTTTTTAGTCAGAAGGAACAGCGCAGATGAGAGGATAAAATACATAACTCTTGCAGGATACTTTATTCTTTATATTTTTGCGGTATTTACCACAACCCGGACAATGGTCTATGTTTATATTCTGCCGATGCTTTCAATGTACCTTCTATATTTTAATCTGCAGCTTATGAGGATAAGCTGTTTTGCCATGGTGATTATTAATATCGCCAGAGTTGCATGGCTTGTGGGTTTTCATGGAATAAGGGATCCTTATATTATAACCGATTATACAATTCAGATTGCATGTGTTCTTCTTTTCTCTTTTGTATATATTGGTACAACAAGAATTTCCAATGAAATAAATTCAGATAGAATTAAAACAATAGAGGATGAAAAAGAGAAGCAGAAGAAACTTATCTCAGATATCCTTGATACCTCAGCAGTTCTGATTGAGAATTCAAAAAAAGCATTTGATATTGTGGATAAGCTTGAGCAGTCTTCGGGAGATATATCCACAGCAGTAAGAGAGATATCAAAGGAGACCCTTGATATAACTGAAAATCTTCAGAATCAGCTTCAGTTGAGTAACAGAGTACACGAGAGTATTGAGAAATGTGCCGTAATTGCGGGAGAAATGGGTGATGAATCGACTGATACTTCACAGAAGGTAACCGATGCTCTTACCATCGTAAAGAAACTGACTGATAACAATGCTGTTGTAAATACCAGCAGCGCAAGAGTTAATGAAACAATAACCGGACTCCTGGCTCAGTCGGACGAGATAAAAATGGTTACCGAGATAATCAGGGATATCTCGGATAAAACAAATCTTCTCTCTCTTAATGCATCGATAGAAGCTGCAAGAGCCGGTGAAGCCGGACGGGGATTTGCCGTGGTTGCCGATGAAATTTCCAAGCTTGCCGATCAGAGCATGGAGTCGATTGGAAGTATCGGAAACATATTGAATGAAATGAAGCGGAGAGTGGATGATTCTTTAGCTGCGGTTACCGGATTAAGTAGTGCCAATTCAATGCAGAATAACATGATTCATGAAACAGAAAATGTTTTCAGGGAAATTCTGGAGAGAATGGACGGAGTAAAGATTAAGTCTTTTACCGTCGCTGAAGGTGTAAAGGATGTTCAGAGGATTAATAGAGAGATTGTAGACGCCGTTCACCGCATAACAGCCTTCAGCGAAAAGACAGCCGCTGTAACCGGAAAAGCCTGCGAAGTTACAGATCATAACAGAGTGATCGCACTTGAAGGGAAGAGGGTAACCAGCAGCCTCATTGAAACTTCGGCTGACATGGAGAAGTATAAATTATAATTCAGTGATTTTTTTGTTAAATTTTTTTCGTAATTCTTACTTATTGTTAATATATTTGAGTTTTAATGTATTCTGTTATAGAGGAGTTTGAATATGGATAAGATAAAAAATGCTGTTATCCCTCACCTTATCGGATTTGCCCTTATATTTTCCGGCTGGTATCTGAGTATACTTAATGTAGGTTTAACACGGTTTCAGACTAATATTCTTTTTACGAAATGGACCGGTTTAGGTTTTGCTTTAATTTTATCAGGTGCCTACTTTCCGGAAGTATATACTTTTATCAGGGATAAGTTTAAGGAATCGTAGGCAGATATAGCGGATTACCCTTCGGCTTCGATCAGGGAGCGTTGTATACGCTGGCTGGGCGGAGCCGAAGCCTGAATTTGTCCTGCAGTATTACTTCATATTCAAACTCATCCTGACATTGTATTTATAATTCTAAAAAATCAAATTTTATTGACACTTGCCAAATCTGAACAAAAAATGACTCAGATCAAAAAACATGCATAAAATGGAGTACGTAGATGGAACTTTCCCCCTCATATGAGCCGAAGGAAGCTGAAGAGAAGTGGTACGAATACTGGGAGAAAAAGGGATATTTTCATGCCGATGTAAATGACGGCAGGGAACCTTATTCAATAGTAATACCTCCCCCTAACGTCACGGGGAACCTTCATATGGGGCATGCTCTTAATAATACACTTCAGGATATTCTTGCAAGATGGCAGAGGATGAAGGGTAAATCCGTTCTCTGGATGCCCGGGACAGACCATGCCGGAATTGCAACACAGAATGTTGTTGAACGATTACTTGCTGCAGAGGGTAAAACCAAACACGACCTTGGAAGAGATGCCTTTGAGAAAAAGGTCTGGGAGTGGAAGGAACATTCCGGAAACCAGATTCAGGGACAGCTCCGCAGGCTGGGGAGCTCGCTTGACTGGGAGAGGGAGAGATTTACTCTTGACGCGGGTCTTTCAAAGGCTGTGCGGAAAGTTTTCGTTACGCTTTACGATGAAGGTCTCATCTACCAGGGCTACAGGATCATCAACTGGTGTTCGCGCTGCGAAACAGCACTCTCTGACATTGAAACAGAGTTTCAGGAGCTCGATGGTAATCTCTGGCATATAAAATATCCGATAAAGGGTACCGATGAATTTCTGGTCGTTGCTACAACCCGTCCTGAAACAATGCTCGGTGATTCCGGTGTTGCGATCAATCCCGAAGATGAAAGACACAGCCATCTTATAGGCAGAACAGCCATACTCCCGCTGATGAACAGGGAGATTCCGATATTCGGAGACAGTTATGTTGACAAAGAGTTCGGATCAGGATTTGTTAAGGTAACCCCGGCTCACGACCCGAACGACTTTGAAATGGGGAAGAGACACAATCTTGAAGAGATAATAATAATGGATGAACACGCCGTAATCAATGAGAACGGCGGTGTATATAAGGGGCTAGACAGATATGCGGCGCGTAAAAAGGTTGTTGCCGATCTGGAGGCTCTCGGGCTTCTTGAAAAAGTTGAAAAACATGAACATTCAGTGGGGCACTGCTACAGATGCAGTACCGTTGTTGAGCCGTATCTGTCGAAGCAGTGGTTCGTAAAAATTAAACCACTTGCAGATGATGCGATTAAAGTAGTTGAAGACGGGAAGATCCGATTCGTTCCGAAGAACTGGGAGAAGACATATTTCGAATGGATGTACAACATCCGCGACTGGTGTATTTCACGTCAGCTCTGGTGGGGACACCGTATACCGGCTTTCTACTGCGAAGAGTGCAGTCACATTACCGTTACAATGGAGGATCCTGATAAATGCGGGAAATGCGGATCATCAAACATCAGACAGGATGAGGATGTTCTTGATACATGGTTCTCCTCGGCGCTCTGGCCATTCTCTACAATGGGGTGGCCCGATGAAACTCCCGAGCTTGCAAAGTATTATCCAACAAGCGTTCTTGTAACCGGCTTTGACATTATCTTCTTCTGGGTAGCGCGGATGATAATGACAGGTGTTAAGTTTATGAAGGAGATACCTTTCCTTGATGTTTACATTCACGCCCTTGTTAGAGATGAACATGGTCAGAAGATGAGTAAGTCCAAGGGTAATGTAATCGATCCCCTTGTAATGATGGATCAGTACGGTACAGACGCATTCAGATTTACCTTGGCTGCCTTCGCCGCACAGGGTAGAGATATAATACTTTCGGAAAAACGGATAGAGGGCTACAGTTCATTCTGTAATAAAATATGGAACGCAACCAGATTCATACTTATGAATCTCGGAGATGATTTCAAACCGGAAAAGTTAAATCCGGATAAACTTGAGGTTTTCGATAAATGGATTCTCCATTCATTGAATAACACTGTTAAAAATGTATCCGAAGCGCTTGAGCAGTACAGGTTTAATGAAGCTGCAAATCTGATCTATGAGTTCTGGTGGAATGAATTCTGCGACTGGTACCTTGAACTGGTTAAACAGAGATTATACGCAAAAGTGAACATCTCCG
>PGXT01000306.1 GCA_002839285.1 Spirochaetae bacterium HGW-Spirochaetae-5
TGATGTTTCAGCCGGGAGTCTCTACGTCTGGAAAAACAGATCTCGATGCCGGGCGCGGTGTGGGGATGTATCTTGTTCGAAGAACCATCTCCGATCTTAACGGAAAGATAACAGTAAAAACAAAGAAGGGTGAATTCTGCGAATTTGAGTTCGCAATACCATCTGCGTGAGGATTGAATGGAAATCAGATATATTGAACATGAAGACGGTACAGAGCATTTCCATATAGATCCTGTCATAACAGGAAAAGAGAAACAGAACAGTCCCGGTGTTCTGAGAGTCTGTCTGCGGGAGAGACCGCGGGGAAGAACCATGAGTATTTCCAGCATAGCTTCCTGTTTTTATTATGTTCATCGCGATATCCTTATCGGAGATGTGGTTGAGGATCTGAACACCCGGGAGCATGTTCTTGCAATAGGGATGGTTGGGGACGACGGAGAAGCCCTTGGAGTGATTACACGGCGTGAGCTTTTTAACCTGCTGGGCCGTTCATTCGGTGAAGATGCGGCGCGGGATATGCCTGTATCTAGGATTGCAAAGGTTACCGGTGTTTACAGAGAGGATGCAAATACCATTACGGTTTCCGGACAGATCGCCGGCGAGATGGAGAAACCCACACTTCGATTTTTTGCCGGATTATTCTCCACAAGGGATATAATGATGCACCTTGCCGCCATTACCAGGAAAGATCTTGATACCGCCGGAGCAATACAATCGCGAATTGTTCCTGATAAGACTTTCATGTCAGGTGGAAGAGTTGAAGCGGGCGCTTCGACTCAGATGGCCATGGGGGTTGGAGGTGATTTTTATTCTATAAAGTCTTTTCCGGACGGCAAATGGTTTTTTTTAACAGCTGATGTTTCCGGTAAAGGGATGGGGGCATCTCTCCTTACTTCGATAGCCGGTGGATTTATTCATATGTATGATTTCTCCGGTGGTATTAAACAGCTTGTCAGAAAGATGAATAACTATATTTTCAATACATTTAATGCGGAGAAGTTTATCACATCTGTATTCATGTTTCTTGACGGCAAAAGCGGTAATCTCTCCATCTGCGACATGGGACATTCCATGGTGTATCTGCTGAGAAAAAACAGATTTCATAATATCCGTTCGGGAAAGACAAATCTCCCACTTGGTATAGTTGAGAATATTGAGCCGGTGTCTGTCAGGTTAAGACTTTTACCCGATGATATACTTCTGATAGTAACCGATGGTGTAACCGAACAGTGCGATACAGAAAAAAATGAATACGGCACAGACAGATGTGAAAAAATTATAGCAGAGAACAGAAATGAATCTATTGAAAAAATAATGACCCTTCTCAAAGAGGATATCAACAGATTCAGAGGTGATGAACAGCAGTACGATGATATTTCATTTATGCTTGTGCGATACAGATAAC
>PGXT01000149.1 GCA_002839285.1 Spirochaetae bacterium HGW-Spirochaetae-5
TAAAGAGAAACCGGGTACCCTTGACGAGCTTGCTGACAGAATGCTCATTTATCCGTCACACCCGACAATTTTTGTCAAATACTGGGAGAAGGCAATGATTATAAAACATCTGGACCGACTGGTGAAGAATGGCGCTGCTGAAACTGCCGATGATGGCCGTTATTACAGCAGATGATCTGTTCTGCCGGATTATCTGCTGTAATATTATTGTTCTATTCGTTTTGAAAATGGAGCTTTTAAAATGAAAAAAAATTCTTTTATTTCAATTCTTACAATCGCAGTATCTGTAATTCTTGCAGCGGCTTTTTTTCTCCCATATACCGGGTGTACAAACTGTTACACACCGGAACAGATGGCGGAGAGAAAAATTCCGGAATCGTCCTGGACAAATTATAAAAAGAGTACCACTGAAAAACTGGGGGCGGATAATAAATTATATTATACTGATTGTTATGAAATAACAGAATATAACTATGCATATGATAATATTGTTGATTTATACAAAGATGGAATTTTTTCATTTGAGATATTTCTGTTCCTCTGTTTCTTCTGGCAGATCCCTGCTTTGATTTTTAAAAGCAAATTTCATAAATTATGGGCTCAACGTTTTATTCTGCTGATATTTCCTTTAGCTGCGGGAGGGGCATGTTATTTTATATTCTATACATCCTTTCTATCTGCGGAATATGGAGCCGAAATTGCATTTGTGGCAAATCTGTTTCTTATGATTGCGGGTTTAATTGATATAGTATTAAACAGGAGTATCTTTAAAAAACAGATTTTGCCATAAAAAGTAGATCTATGATCTGCAGATAATGTAATCAGAATACTTGCTGAAAGAGAATCGGGAAGAGCAGGGGGATTCAAGAACCGCAATTAAGAAGAGAGGTATACCATGAAGAGAATATCTATTTATATTATACTCAGTTTACTTATTTCCTGCGGGCATAGCAATGTAGACGCCGGGGGAATTTATAAATCGGAAAAGACCTCATATAAGCTGGAGCTTCTATACGGGGGGCTGGTTAATCCATGGAGTATGGCGTTTATACCTGAAGGTATAATTATAACCGAGCGACAGGGGAGAATGAAAAAATACAAAGATGGTAAAATCTTTGATATTTCCGGGCTCCCGGATATTGCACCGGGCGGACAGGGGGGACTCCTTGATGTTGTGCCGTCTCCATCTTTCAGCAGAGACAGGGAGATTTTTTTTACCTTTTCCAGGGCCGGGAAGGGGGGGAGAGGTACTGCTCTTGCTTCAGCAAAACTTACCGGACTTAAATTGGAAAATGTAAAAATATTATGGGAGATGGAGGATAAGTCATCTATGCGTGCCCAGGATTTAAGCGACAGTGCCGGTAAGGTACACCGGATAAACAGGGATGGATCAATCCCCGGGGATAATCCATTTATTAAAAAAGAGGGTGCTGTTAAATCGATATATTCCTACGGCCACAGGAACGCCCAGGGCCTTTCCGCTGCACATGACGGGACTATATGGCTTTCAGAGCATGGCCCGCAGGGGGGAGATGAAATCAACATTGTACTTCCCGGGAGGAATTATGGCTGGCCCATTATAACATACGGAAGAAACTACGGAATTGGAACAAAGATCGGTGAAGGTACATTTAAACCGGGGATGGAGCAGCCGCTTATATACTGGACCCCTTCTATCGCGCCATCGGGTCTGGATTTTTATACAGGGAGTCTTATTCCGGAGTGGAGGGGGAATCTGTTTTCAGGTGCTCTGGCCGGGAGAAGGCTTGTGCGCATGGAAATTTCAGGTAAAAGAATTACTTCTCAGGAGATACTGCTGCAGGGAGAGATAGGGCGCATCAGGGATGTGCGCCAGGGACCTGACGGGTACATTTATATTTTAACTGACGAAAGTAACGGCGGGCTATACAGGTTAGGACCGGGGAAATGATAATATAGTTCCCGCTATTGTTTCATAGGTTTGGAGTTTCTGTTTCTTACTTATTCAGCACCAGGATATTTTTCACCCCATCATGATTTTTATCGGATATTTTTTTTGTTGCAAGCACCTTAGCCCTTGTTCTGTAAAACGGCTGAACGGATTCATGGACTTTTGTAACCATGTTTTCAATAACATCTTCAATTTCATTACTGAGATTATCCAGCTGTTTCTCTCTGCGTCTGACCTGAATATATCTTTTATAATTAGTGTCGATAGCGGAAATCAGTTTTTCTATCTCTCTGTCTTTTTCCTCGATAATGGCAACATATTCTGATTTCATAATATTTAATTTTTTTGAATTACTTTTTTCCAGATCACGTTTCAGGGATTTAATTTTTTTGGCATACTCCGCCTCACAGGACTTTCGAACCTTCTCCCTTTCGCGTCTTATTACTCTACTTATACTGCTTTTAAAAATTATCATACAGCTAACCCATTTAAATTAATTCATTTTTTATTTATAGAACCAGTTTTTTAGCATCCGGATTTATGTCAAGTTTCAAATCCCGATTTTTTTTGTTTTAATTTTCGTAAGAATGAAGTTTATAATATTCAAATTATGTATAAAAGAAATATAATATTTATATTGATATATCAAAAGTTTTATTTAAAGTGAAAGAAAAGTCTACGGGAATGCTCTATAAAAAATTTATGCTGAGTATCGGATTACGAATAAATGGTCCGTTCAATTTTGCAATTTCCGGCACAGCATTAAGTGTTATTACTTTAAAAATGAATTGCTTCAGGAATAATTCTATATTGAAAATGTAATTCGTCATTGACGCCTTGATTAATTATTGATATCGGTTAACTGAAATGTTTGTCCGGGCAGCCAAATCCCGGAGTTTTTTCTGTGGATGATAGAAATATAAAAACCGAACCGGATTCAATTTGCCGGTTCATTTAAAAGGATAAAGAAATGAAGCAGCCATTATCAGCAGATAATTTTTTTTTCATATTACTCATTGCTTCTTTGATTCTTATGGCAATGATGATAAAACCTCTTATACATTCTTTTTTATTCGGTGCTATATTGGCCGGTTCATTCTATCCCATCTTCTCCGGACTTGAAAGGACGAAGGGATTTAACCGCAACAAAGCGGCTATTATTACAACTCTGGCAATAATAATAATTATTATTATACCCTCATTCTTTATCCTCAAAGCTCTTTCAACGGAGTCATTAGTCCTTTACAACAATACAAGAGACCTCTTTCTCAGCGATGAATTCAGCAGACTCTTGACAACTGAGAACAGAGTATACCAGACTGCAGCGGTACTTCTTGAAGATGCTGGAATAGAATTAGATATTGTTTCTCTTAAAGCGGAAATTCTTGCATACACGCAGAAGTTAACCGGCTATATATTAGGCGTAGTAAACAGCCTTATCCCCGATATCATTGATTTTCTTTTCAGGTTTATTATAATGGTGCTGGTGATCTATTCCCTCTTTTCACAGGGTGACAGGCTGAAGGCATTTATACGAAAACTGTCACCGCTGCCTCATGCTCAGGAGGATCTCCTCCTTTATAATTTCAATCAGATGAACTATGTTACAATAGTCTGTAACGGAGTGGGGGGAGTTTTACAGGGTGTACTTGCAGGTATAGGGTTCTGGCTGGCCGGAGTACCTTCCGTGGTTCTATGGACAGCTATAATGACATTTCTGGCCTTTATTCCGCTGCTGGGTATATCGATAGTTTTTGTTCCTGCGGTAATCTATCTGGCCTTTATTGGCAAAACAGTGGCAGCAGTTATACTTTTTATATACTGCTTTATGGTTGCCCTTCTTGTGGAAAACTGGTTTAAGCCACTATTCATAGGGCAGAGGATAAAGATTAATTCTCTGTTTGTTTTATTCTGCATAATCGGAGGGATGAGCTATTTCGGGATTGCCGGAATATTCTACGGCCCGCTGGCAGGTACAGTTTTTTTAACGCTGGTGCAGCTCTATCAGGAAAAATATCCCGATGCATGATATGAAGCATCAAAACCTGTTTATTAAACTCTGTATTTTTATAAGATAAAGTGCAGAGTTTAAACCATGTTTTTTATTATCATTCCTCGGTCTTCTGAACCCATTTAATTGCGTATGATAAAAGTTCATTGGATGATGAAATATTCATCTTCTCTTTTATCCTCTCCCTGTATGTTCCGATTGTATTTACATTAAGATTCAGGGATTCGGCGATATCCTTCCGGGTGTACCCTTTTCCGATGAGCCGGAAAATTTCCAGTTCTCTCCCCGTGAGCATCGACGCGGGATCATCGCTGATATTTTTCTTTCCGGATTCTCCCCCCTTGGCCAGAAAGTTGCTGAGGAGTCTGTCGTTCATACTTTCGCTGATATAAATCTTCCCGGAGATTATCTGACGGATGGCGCTTGTTACCTGTCCGGACATCTCCTGCTTCATTATATATCCTCTTGCTCCCGTGACTAGTGCCCGTTCGGCGTAAACCTTTTCATCATGCATGGATAGAACAAGAGAAGGGATGTTCAGATTGTTGTCCTGAATAAATTTTATCAGCTCCAGGCCGCTTGTATCTTTCAGAGTAATATCTGCAATGACAAGATCCGGTTTTAACTGGCGGACTTTGTGTGTCGCTGAAAACACATCTTCAGCTTCGCCGCATACCTCCATATCCGATTCCTCGTTGATCAGCTGGATAAGTCCTTTTCTGAATATGGGGTGATCATCTACTATAAATATTCGTAATTTCTTCATAAGTTTTTTCCTTCCAGTCCCACTCATTTTTCTTATTATTAATTCTTGGAAATTTCAGAAGTATCTCTGTTCCCGATCCCGGGGTGCTGCTTATATCAAGTGATCCCCCGATTGCCCGGGCGCGGTATTTCATCAGTTCAAGTCCTATCCCCGGAGATGATATTCTATTCTCGATAAATCCTTTTCCGTCATCTTCAATTGAGAGGTATATGTTGTCCTCATTTGAGGAGTAGGTTATGATTATATTTTTTACTTCACCATGCTTAACTGCGTTATTGACAGCCTCCTGTACAATGTAGTACATGTTGATTGCAACCTGGCTGTTATATATTCTCACATGCATATTGAAGTTATGGAAAATACAGTTTATATCGAATATTTTTTCTGTTTTATTGATCAGATCGGTAATGGCAAAGCTCAATCCGTTCTCCTCCAGACGTACCGGACATAAACCGCGGGCAGTGACTCTTGCTTTTTCATGTGCTTCCTGAAGATAGGCATGAATCTCTTCGGCAATTTTAACTTCGGGATTATTCTGAGCCTTTAATCTTTTCAAAAGGAGTGAGCACATCGCCTCGATTCCCACAAGGTGCTGCCCCAGGTCATCATGAAGGTATTGTCCTATTTTGTAGCGCTCACGTCCGGCAGCGGTGAGTACCTCTTTTTCCAGCTGTATCTGATCAGTTACATCGTAGCCCACCCATATTATGCATTTCTCCGATTGAAGTTCAATAATCTCTGCGGCAATTGATACTGTTCTTATACCATTAATTTTTGAATACATCTGAGTTACGTAGCTTCTCAGTTTACCCTCTTTAATAAGTTCGTTGATGAACCTGTTTCTGTCTTCACGGTCTGTAAAAAATTTAATATCGATTGATGTGTTGCCGATGAGCTCCTCTTTCGAGTAACCGACCAGTTTTGTGTAGCTCTCATTTACATCTACGTATCGTCCCTCTTTAAGGGTTGTTATTGAGCTTGGCGCGGGGCTTGCGTGAAAAGCCTTTGAATACTTTTCATCGGAAATACGGAGTTTCTGTTCGTTAATTTTTAACTCAGTTATGTCTGAAAACATGAACATGCACCCCACAACTTTTTTGTTCTGATCAAAAAAAAGCTTGGGGGATGCAATAACATGAAATATTTTGTCATTGGTTTTTATGCTGTCAAACTCCAGATACGGAGGGAGCATATCCGGTCTATTTTTCATCCAGTATAGCCATTCATCTACTATTTTACTGTCGAAGAATTCTCTTATATGTTTTCCAAGAATATCCTTTTTTTCAACTCCGGCCATGCTGCAGATTTCGGTTGAGGCAAGTTTTATGATCCCCTCACGGTCATGGAACGCCACTGCATCTTTGAGATTATCTGCTATTGAACCGATTATAAGCCCTCCGTCATGGAGAAGCCTTTCCGGTGCCATCTGCTGTGTTATATCGTAAAATGTTGCGTAATAACAACGGTGTTCACTGTCATATGATATAGTTGCAGAGATAAGTTTTCGTGGATTTTTATCTTTTATAGAACACCAGAATTTACCGGAGGGGATAGCGTTTATGCTGCCGAAAACTGCAGTGTGCTCAAGGGGAGTGTAGGGATAATCATATATAATCAGATCATGCCAGTGTCTGTTAATCACATTAGAAGCGGAGAGACCTGAGATTTTCAGGAACTCCTTATTGCATTTTAATACTAAGAGATCACTGTCAAGAATTACTGTGGCCAGTCCCGACTGAACGTTAAATAAATCATCACTGAATAAATAATCAGAATTCATTGTATTTACCAATTGATATACTTAAACAGTTGTCTGATAAAAAATGTCAATATTTAAATGTCAATATTTTATTAAACATGCGGCAGATAACAATGAAAATGATCATTCTGAGAGTTGATGTTATTTTAAACAGATTAGCGTAGACATGCAATATTTTTGAGATAGAGTTAACATCTCTTATACCGTTTTCGGGAATAGAATACTGTTATCAAGTGGTATAAGTATCCCATGAAGCTGTATGGGGTTGCAATTTTTTGCAGTTTTACTGGAATCTTATATGCCTATTCGGAATGTATTTTTTTTTATTTAAGAGTATTGAGGCGGAAATAGATAATAACGAAATTTAAAGCAGCGCATCGTATCTTTTTTTTATCGGATTAAGGAGATATTCAAGACCATATATTTTTATTTCATAGAGTGTTGATAAAAGCATTCCAAGTCTCCCGGAGGGGAAACCGTTTTCATGATACCATACAACATAATATTCAGGAAGATTGCACAGCTTCACTCCTTTGTATTTTCCGTATGGCATCTCTGTTGTTACCAGATCAAGGAGTACAGTGGGGTCCATCATCTCATTTATATTTTTCTCGTTATTCTCCATCAGATGAAGTTCCCTTTCTCTCCTGAAATTGCGGATGGTTTAGAATAAGATTTTCGATCTGGTCCTGTTCGTTCTTCGGGACGTTTTCATCAAATTTTGCGCTGCTTCTTTTGAATCGTTCCAGCCAGTCAATCCCCAGAAGTTTTATGCCGGAGTTTTTAATCTCAAGTGATGTGAAAGCAGCAGTGGTATCGGTTTTAGGGCCTGTTCCCCTGCCCGATCCGGTATAGAAACCTGCAGCAAGAAGTGCACCTCTGACCATGGTTGAGCTTGAATATGTAAAGAGTTTAGCAGG
>PGXT01000150.1 GCA_002839285.1 Spirochaetae bacterium HGW-Spirochaetae-5
GAGTGAATTAAAGTATCGTTCACTTATTGAAAATACAAGCGATGTGGTCTTCTGCGTAAATGAAAAAGGGGAGTATCAGTTTGTAAATAATATATTTGCCTCGACATTCGGGCAGAAACCGGAATATTTTATAGGGAAAACTTTCTGGGATGTTTATCCCGATGAGCATGCTGATTACAGACAGGAGGCAAACAGAAAAGTTTTTGAAACAGGGGAGGGCCAGTCTCTGGATGTTACAGTCCCTCTCCCTGATGGGGTTATGTATTTTCTCGCAAAGGCAAATCCGATCAAAGATGAAAACGGAGTTGTAATACTGAATCTTACTACTGCAACGGACATTACACAACGCAAAGAGTTTGAGAAAGCGCTACACGACAGTGAAGAGAAGTTCCGGACGCTTGTTGAAAACAGCCACGATATAATTTACACTCTTACATCAGAGGGGATATTCACCTTCGTTTCGAATGCCTGGACAGCACTGCTTGGTCATCCGGTAAATCAGGTTATTGGTCAGTCCTTCGTTCCATTTGTCCATCCTGATGATGTCCCGGCATGTTCTCTGTGGCTTAAGAAGGTAATCGAAACGGGTGAACGGCAGGAGGGTGTTGAATATCGCGTCCGTCATTTAAACGGGACGTGGTGCTGGCATACCTCAAGCGCCGTTCCGCTGCGAAATGAAGCCGGTAAAGTCATAGGATTTGAAGGAACCGCCCGGGATATAACTGACCGGAAACTGTCAGAAATAGAATTGAAACAGACATCTACGCGTTTATCATTAGCTGCCCGTGCCGGGGGAGTTGGTGTATGGGATTTCGATCTGGTCAATAATGTTCTTTTATGGGACGATCAGATGTTTGGAGCGATGCGGAAATTCAGATGGCAATAAACGGAGAGAAGGAATTTAATACAGAATTCCGCGTGGTATGGCGGGATGGCTCAATTCATAATATCCGGGCACTTGCTGTTGTTCAGCGTGATGATTCGGGCCGGCCTGTTCGTATGATCGGTACTAATTGGGACATTACCTTGCAGAAACATGCAGAAGAGGCTCTCCGTGAAAGCGAAGAGAAGCTGAACACACTATTCGGCTCAATGACCGAAATGGTGGTGCTGAATGAACTGGTTTTTGATGAATCGGGACAGCCGTTTAATTACCGGTTAACCGATTGTAATAATGCTTTTAGTACTATTACCGGAATTGAAAAAGAAAATGCAATTGGAAAAATTGCTACGGAACTATATCAAACTGAAACTCCGCCATTTTTTACAGAATATTCGCGAGTTGCGCTGACCGGAGTGTCATACGAATACACAACGTATTTTGAGCCGATGGATAAATATTTTTCAATATCAGTGGTCTCTCCCAAAAAGAATACCTTCGCTACTATTACAACAGATATAACAGGTATTCGTGAAATACAGAATGAGATCTTTGCTAAAAATGAAGAGCTTGAAAACTATCTGTATATAGCATCTCACGATTTGAGATCACCTCTGGTAAATATTCAGGGCTTCAGCCGGCGCCTGCAGAAACATGCGGATTCAATAAAAGAGATAATTTCTGATCCATCAATTCCCGCAGGAATTAAATCGGATTTAGATCATATTCTTGATGAGGATGTTCCTAAATCGCTTAAATATATCTTTTCAAGTGTAACCAAAATGGAGGCACTCCTTGCGGGACTTCTGCATCTGTCCAGAACCGGCCGTACCCTGATGACAATCCGGGAAATTGATATCAATAAGCTGTTCCATCTGATAATCGGTCATTATAATTTTCAGCTGACCGAGTTGAATGCTGTAGTTAATATATCAGAACTCCCAACCTGTTATGGTGATGAAAATCTTCTCAATCAGCTCTTCTCAAATATCATCGGAAATGCAATAAAATACCGCGACAAAAACCGGCAATTACTGCTTGATATTACAGCTCAGATTGAATTCAGAAAGGTGGTTTACTCAATTCGTGACAATGGCATGGGGATTGATCAGAGACATCTTGAAAAAATATGGGATATATTCTACAAAGTAGATGCCAGTCAGCCCGATGCCGGAGATGGTCTGGGATTAAGTATAGTTAAAAGGATTGCAGAAAAGCATAATGGAAGGATCCGGGTTGAATCTGAACCGGGGAAGGGGAGTGTCTTCTTTGTTGAGCTGCAGAGGTTTGAGTTTGCAGAGTAAGGGGGAGAGTTTTAAAACCCCCTGCAAAGCCCCCCAACCCCCCGGAGGGGGACTTTGAAGAGATTGTTGCTGATAAACAATCTCTTCACACATGATATTTTGATGATAATATTTTTAAGTCCCCCTCCGGGGGATTTAGGGGGCTGTTAAGATAAGGGCAGGTACAAGTCAAGAGTTTGGCGGCTGGATATGGGAGACAGGGATTGCGGAGGGAAACTCTGAAAATAAAATCTGATTTCAACGAACATTAAAAGTGAGGCTTTAATATGGCAGAGTATAAAGAGATGATAATTCTAATCGCGGAAGATGATGACGGTCATGCGGAGCTTATTAAAGAGGGGCTTGGTGACGCCGGAGTTTGTAATAATACCATACGCTTCAGTAATGGTGAAGAGGTCTGGGATTTTTTATCTGAAAAAGGGGAGAATATAAAAGATAGAAACAAAAGCTATCTTTTACTTCTTGATCTGAATATGCCGAAAATGGACGGACTTGAAGTTTTGCGGAGATTAAAGGGCAATTCGGATTTGAAAGAGATTCCGGTTATGATGCTCACCACTACTGATGATCCGCGGGAAGTGGAGGAGTGTTATAAACTCGGATGTAATATGTATATTACCAAGCCGGTAGATTTTGTAAAGTTTGCGGAAACTTTAAAACGGCTTGGTCTTTTTATTCAGATAGTGAAGATATGATAATTCTTATTGTTGAAGATGATTCGGGTCTTGCGGACCTGATTAAAGAGAAAGTAGAAGAGTGCGGATATAAAACTGCCAGTGTAAAATCTGCGGGTGAGGCCATGGAATGGCTCTCTATGAATACTCCATATATCATGCTTCTTGACTATACTCTTCCTGATATGAACGCGAAAGAATTTATAACAGAACTGCAGAGAAAGGGGGATCTTTTGCCGACTTTTATTATCTCCACAGGTCAGGGAGATGAGCGGATTGCAGTTGATATGATGAAGCTTGGTGCAATGGATTACATTATAAAAGATAACAACTTCCTTGATCTGCTTCCTGAAGTTATAAGAAGAGTTGTCAGAGAAATTGAAAATGAAAAGAAAGCAAAGGAACAGAAGGAACGGCTTGAGAATGTAATTGAAAGTACACGGCTCGGGACGTGGGAGTGGAATGTTCAAACCGGCGAGGTTGTTTTAAATGAACGTTCGGCAGAGATCATAGGGTACACCCTTGATGAAATAATTCCTGTGAGCAATCAGGCATGGAAAAAAAATGTGCATCCCGATGATTATAAAAGAGCATATGAACTGTTAAAGCTGCATTTTGCCCGGGACCTGGAATACTATGAGTGTGAAGTCCGTATCAAGCATAAAAACGGCCATTGGGTATGGGTTCTGAATAAAGGGAAAGTCATTGAATGGAGAAAGGATAATAAGCCTCTTAGAATGTTCGGAATATATATGGATATCACGGAAAATAAAGAGATGTATGAAAAGATACAGGAACTTTCTATACGGGATCCTCTAACTAATATTTATAACAGAAGGTATATTTTTGACAGACTTGAAGTGATCGTTGCAGAATTTTTACGGGAGAATAAAAATTTTACTGTTTCAATCATCGATATTGATTACTTTAAAAAAGTAAATGATAAATATGGTCATCAGGCAGGAGATTTTGTCCTTAAAGAATTTGCCGACATCATTAGCGGCAGTCTTCGTCCCTATGACCTTTCAGGTCGCTATGGAGGCGAAGAGTTTATAATTGTTTCCATGAATTCAGGTAAGGAACAGACTGGTTTGAAAATGGATCGGATTCTTGAGATTGTAAGAAACAAAAAATTTATTTATAAAGATAATGAAATCAGTTTCACCTTCAGCTGCGGCATTTCAGAAGGTTCGGAACTCGATGATATTTCTGTTGCTGCATTAATTGAAGCTGCGGATCAAAGACTCTATAAAGCAAAAAATTCAGGAAGGGATATGATAGTAATAAATTCCTGAGTGTAACGGGAGATGTTGATGATGATTCTTATTGTCGAAGATGATGCAGGTCTCTCTGAGTTGATCAGAGAGAAAGTGGAAGAGTGCGGGTATAAATCTGCCAGTGTATATTCCGGCAGAGAGGCTATTGAGTGGCTTTCCCTGCATAAGGCATATATAATGCTTCTTGATTATACTCTTCCGGATATGAATGCGAAAGAATTTTTAACAGAACTGAAGATTAAGGGGCTCGCCCTTCCGTCATTTATTATGTCTACCGGGCAGGGTGATGAGAGGATTGCCGTTGATATGATGAAATCCGGAGCAAGGGATTATATTGTAAAAGATAATAATTTTCTGGATCTGCTTCCTGAGGTTATACGGAGAGTTGATAAAGAGATTGAAAATGAGTATAAGCGCAATGAAGCAGAGGAGCTGGTGCGGAAGAATGAGAAAAAAATAAAATCACTGCTTGCTGAAAAAGAACTGATTTTGAAAGAAGTTCATCATCGCATTAAAAATAATATGAATACTATTAAAAGTCTTCTTTTCCTTCAGGCTGAAACCCTTAAGGATTCATCCGCCATTGCTGCTCTTCAGGATGCTGAAAGCCGTGTTGAGAGCATGATGGTGCTCTATGACAAACTCTACCGATCGCCTGATGTAAGAGAACTATCTGTAAAAGATTATCTTCCCGAACTTGTAAATGAAATTATAGGGAACTTCCCGAATAAGGGTATTGTGACGATTGAAAATAATATTGAGGATTTTATACTGAGTGCGGAAATTCTTTTTCCTCTTGGGATTCTTATAAACGAACTTCTTACGAATGTAATGAAGTATGCATTTGTCGGCAGAGAGAAGGGTATTATATACATCTCTGCCTCAATAAACGACAGCCTTGCTAAAATGGTAATACAGGACAATGGAGTCGGTATACCTGAATCAGTAAGTTTTGAAAACTCAAAAGGCTTCGGTCTTGAATTGATCACCATGCTTGTTCAGCAGTTAAACGGGAGAATAAGGATTGAGCGTGGAGAGGGCACAAGGTTTGTGCTGGAGTTTAATGTCTGAATATTGTCTGAACCTTGATTAAAGGATTAAGAGATTATCAGGATGTAGAGGGTTTTCTTTTACTGCATCATGTGAATCCTTTAATCCCGGGAATCAAGGTTCAGACAAATGGGATTAACGAATTTTCAGGATGTAGTGGGCGTTTACGTTTGCTGCATCATTTAATCCCAAAATCCTATTAATCCTAATTCAGACAAAAGGATGATGTTTTGAAAATTTAAAAAAATCAGTTGTACAGGGAAATTGAACAATGAGCAGTGAAAACATAAAAACAATACTTCTTGTTGAAGATGAGGCGATCATTGCGATTGTTGTATCCAGGGCACTTCAGAGATTCGGGTATAATGTGCTGAATGCTTCTTCCGGAGAAAGGTCAGTTGAACTGACCTTTTCTGATGAAAAAATTGATCTTATTCTCATGGATATAAATCTTGGCGACGGCATTGACGGTACAGAGGCGGCACGGCGGATACTTGCTAAAAAGAATATCCCGATAGTTTTTCATACTTCACACTCTGAACGTGAAATGGTTGAAAAAGTACGTAATATAACACGCTACGGATATGTAGTGAAGAGCTCCGGTGACTTTGTGCTTCAATCTTCTATGGAGATGGCATTTGATCTTTTTAATTCTCATGAAGAGGCGAGGAAAGAATCACTCAGGAGTCATACAATTCTACGGACTATCCCGGATATGATGTTTGTTGTAGACGGTGAAGGATTTTTTAAAGACTTTTCCGGAAACGCCGATTCAGATACGCTGGCAATCCCCCCTGAAAAGATTATCGGCAGTAATATAAATGTTCTCTTCCCTCCCGATGAAGTGCAGAAGCTTCTTGGGGATGTTCAGAGCTACATCTATACAATGGATATTGTTAATGAGCAGCATGTATATGATCTTCGGATTGCAAAGCTTGATGAAGAGGAAGTTCTTGCCATTGTCCGTGATATTACCGATCGCAAACGGGCGGAGGTGGAAATTAAAAATAAAACCGAAGAGCTTGAAGCTGCCAATGAGGAGCTTAACGCGGCAATCGAAGAGATGGAAGCCTCAAATGAAGAGCTTATTGCCGTTAATGAGGATCTTCAGGCAAAGGATAGAGCCCTTCTTAGTGAAAAGATTTTTATAGAAGCACTTCTTGAAAGTATCCCCGGTTATCTCTACGTCTATGATGAAAATGGCAGCCTTATACGATGGAATAAGAAACATGAAGCCATGACCGGTTATTCCGCTGAAGAGTTGTCTCACATGAATATGTCGGACTGGTTTGAAGGTGAGGATGCGGTCAGAGTGGCTGCCGCAGTAGATGAAGTATTCAGGACGGGGTATGGTGAGGTTGAGGCTAACCTGCTGATAAAGGGGGGCGGGAAACTTCTTATACGGTCTAATGGTGTTAAGCTTACTCTTGACGGCAAAACATATTTTACCGGAGTTGGTATTGATATCTCACAGCAGAAAAAAACAGAGTCAGCCCTGCGCGAAGCAGAAGAGTTGTATAAAAAAGCTCAGAAAATGGGGCATGTGGGTAACTGGGAATATAATCTGCAGACAACAAACTTCTGGGGGTCTGATGAAGCTAAACGTATTTATGGTTTTGATCCGGAACAGACTGATTTTTCAACCGATGAGGTTGAGAAATGTATTCCGGAAAGGGAGAGGGTTCATCAGGCTTTGATTGATCTTATTGAATCAGATAAGGAGTATAATCTGGAGTTTGAGATACATCCAAAAGACGGATCCAGCCCCAGAATTATCTGGTCGATTGCCGAACTGCAGAGAGATGAAAGTGGTAATCCCTTGATGGTAACAGGGGTTATTCATGATATCACCGGACGGAAACAGGACGAGGAAAAAATTAAATCTCTCCTGCGCGAAAAAGAGATTCTTCTAACCGAGACCCATCATCGTGTAAAAAACAATATGAACACAATATATGGTCTGCTAGTCTTCAATCAGATGAGCTGAAGGATGAGGAGTGTAAAGCTGTACTTAATGATTCCGCGCTGCGTATAAAGAGGATGATGATACTCTATGATAAACTCTACCGGTCGGATAATTATAATGAAATGAGTATTAAGGGTTTTCTTGAACCTTTGATCAGTGAAGTTCTTGGATTGTTTTCTTGCAGGGCTTCTATAAAGGCGGAAGTTAACATTGAGGACTTTATGTTAAATTCAAAGGTGCTCTCGCCGGTCGGAATTATCCTGAATGAATTTATAACTAATTCTATAAAGTATGCTTTCAATGATAAAGAGAGCGGAATTATAAGCATCTCTGTAGAAAGAAAAGAGAATGCAGTTACAATGATTTATCAAGATAACGGAGCGGGTCTTCCCGATTCGGTAACGTTTGAAAACCCAGCCGGTTTCGGAATGAAGCTTGCAGATATGCTTGCAGAACAGATTGGTGGGACGATAAGGATTGACCGTGGAGAGGGTACAAGGTTTGTGCTGGAGTTTGAAGCTGTCTGAACCTTGATTCTCAGGATTAAAGGATTCCCATGATGCATTAAAAAAACCTCATTAAATCCTGATAATCCCTTAATCCTTTAATCCTTTAATCATGGTTCAGACATCCTCCCCCTCTCCACATGGAGAGGGGGAGGATGACAATCACTAAATTTAAACAGGGTAATGAGATGACATCAGATGATAAATTATTCCGCAGAAAAGCTTTGGAACTTTATGAGAAGAGAGAACGTATTAATGTTGCATCTTTAAATTCTGCGGAGATAGAAAACCTTATTAGAGAACTTGAGCTGAAGAATATTGAGTATGAGTTTAAAACTGAGGAACTGATTTCCGAAAGGGATATAGCGGCTGCGGCTGCGGCCAGATTCAATACGTTTTATGAGTCTGCAGCAATGGGTTATTTTACACTTAATCCCGACAGCACTATAACTGAAATGAACATGAGCGGCGCATCAATGCTTGGCGGAAAGCGGTCCGATCTTGCAGGCCGGAAGTTCAGATCATTTGTTTCGCCTGAGACACTTCCGGAGTTCGATGAATTCATGGAAAAAATATTTAAATCAGATTCCAGCCTTATCTGTGAAGTGAGACTTAAAATCGAAAATAATATTAAATCTTTCATTCATATTGAAGGTATTATCTCTTCGACAGAAAACAAATGCTACATAAACGCCATGGATATTACCGACCGGAAACTTGCGGAAGAGACTGTTTATAATCTGCTCAATGAAAAAGAACTTATACTTAAAGAGGTCCATCACCGTGTAAAAAATAATATGTATAATATTGGCGCTCTGCTGAACATGCAGGCAAATGCACGGACCGATGAAGCTGCAAGAAGTGTGTTGTTTGATGCAGCTGGCCGTGTGCAGAGCATGAGTGTATTGTATGACAAACTGTATCGATCGAAACATACCGCGGCTGTATCATTAAAAGAATATTTCCCCGATCTTATTCATGAGATTGCAGGAATTTTTCCTCAAAAAAAGTTTGTCAAAATCAAAACAAGGATTGATGATATTGTTCTTGATGCCAGGATTCTTTCTATACTCGGAATACTCGTGAATGAAATTATAACCAACTCTATGAAATATGCCTTTACAGGACGGAGCGACGGTGTTATAAATGTAACTGCATCAAAGACGGGTAAAAAAATTGTAATAACAATTGCAGATGACGGAGAGGGGATTTCTGAGTCGGTTACATTCGAAAATTCAACCGGTTTTGGAATGCAGCTTGTAGGTATGCTTACAGAACAACTCGAGGGAAACATAAAGATTGATCGGGGCGAAGGGACGAAGTTTGTTCTGGAGTTTGAGGATGTCTGACCTCACCCCCCGGCCCCGCTTCGACAGGCTCAGCACATCGCCTCTCCACATGGAGAGGGGGAGATTGTCTGAACCCTGATTCTCAGGATTAAAGGATTTTCATGATAGCAGAGACGCAGCATGCTGCGTCTCTACGGAAAACGAATCCTATAATCCCAAAATCCTGCAAATCCTGATTCAGACAAAAGTGGAGGCGGTTATCAAACAGAGAATAATATTTCTATTACTGACAATAACGGCGGTACTGCTGTTGTCGTGTAATAAAACAGATAATGCAAAGCGGGTTGTTCTCGAACCGGCTGAACAGCAGTGGCTTAATGAACAATGAAAAGGATGGTTTAACTAAGGGGCTGGCCCATGACTATGTTAAACTCATAGAGGAGAAGATCGGTTTTAAGTTTAAAATAGTTAAGGTCTCATCTTTTGATGAGATACTTTTATTAGCACAGCATGGGGGAGTGGCGATTGTCAACGCCGTGACTAAAACGCCTGAGCGGAGCGAGTATCTCTTATTTACCGAACCCATGGTGGAAATCAGGAATGCAATACTTGTCCGTAAAAATACCGTAAGCAGGATAACTCTGGCGGATCTGTCTGGTAAAAGAGTCTCACTTGTGAAAGGGTATGCCATAACTGAGTATATAGAAAAAAATTACCCCGAAATTATTTGTGATTTAGTATCTTCCGACCTTAACGCGATTCTTAATGTTTCGTATCGAATCTCCGACGCTGCTGTTATAGATCTTGCCACTTCATCCTATCTGACGGAAAAAGAGGGGATTTCAAATATTCAGGTGGCGGGTGATTCCGGTTATCCTGTAAAACTTGCAATTGGTTCGAGAAAAGACTGGCCGGAACTTAACAGCATTCT
>PGXT01000151.1 GCA_002839285.1 Spirochaetae bacterium HGW-Spirochaetae-5
ATGATAATTTTATTGACAGAGTTGATAAAGTATTATTTATCATAACTTATGGAAAAAGAAAAGTATATAAAACCGATTAAGAACCTGCTCTACGTTATTGCATTTTTGTGGATTGTGCACATTTTAAGTTATTTTTTCCCGATTAATCAATTCGGGATTGTTCCGCGGGATATTTCCGGATTATGGGGGATTTTTTTCGCACCTTTTCTGCATAATGATTTTTCCCATCTTTCTGCAAATTCCGTCTCTCTTTTTATTCTTGGCATGTTTTTAATCACTCTTGAACATGGAAAATCATACTGGATCATTACTTCGGTTATTATTCTCGGCGGTGCGGGTACATGGCTTATCGGGAGACCCGATACTGTTCATATCGGTGCAAGCGGTGTTATTTACGGTATTCTCGGATATCTTCTTGCCCGGGGTCTTTTCAAGAGAGATTTCAAATCTCTCGTTATATCCCTGGCTGTATTCTTCTTATACTCCGGAATGGTTTTTGGAGTACTGCCGGTCAATACGTCCATGTCTTGGGAGAGTCATCTTTGCGGATTTGTATCCGGAATAATTATGGCTTCATCTTACGGGCGGAAATAAAGAGGGGTCTGTTCATGAAGGATAAGAGTGTTGATGATAATGTGCTTCCTGTAGTAAAAGTTCATGTATGGTTCGAGAAGGACAGCGGAGTATATTTCGGACATGGAAGATATGAACTCCTCCTGCTGATAAATGAACTCGGTTCTCTAAAACTTGCCGCTGAAAAGATGGGTATATCCTACCGCGGAGCATGGGGCAAGATTAAAAAGACAGAGGAAGTTATCGGTCAGCCTCTTATTTATAAGGATAACAATAAAGAGGGATATAAACTTACTGAATTCGGCAGAGATTTTGTTGCGGAGTTCAGCAGTTATTATGACGACGTAACCGAATATGCGGGAAAACGGGGGCTTGAGCTTCTCACTAAGATTAAAGTTTTATAAAAATATTTTTTTATACCAGGGGATTACATCTCCTCCTCTTTTAATCCGGTATTGTCCTCTTCGCTGGAGAAATGATAACTTATTGAAATCATAATAATACTGGTATCCTGTGTCGTACTGTCACTAGCTGCCATCTGCTGAAGTAATGTTCCGATGCTTATCTCTCCGAAAATTATATCCATTCCGAATGAAGTTGCTGTTGCACCTGGTACATCAACAGTCATAGATGTTGACCCGTATCCTGAAACTGTTGTGGTATCGGTAAGTGTGGCAGTCCCTGAAAATGAGCTGTACATGAAAAATGGACTTAATCTTGCATCGCCGCCGAGCGGTAAATCTATCTGGACCCCCGCCTGCCATCCTGTTAAATTTGTGTTTATGGTAAGGGTATCTGTATATCCCTTGGCAACAGTTGTATAAGTCGGAGGGAGGCGGAGATTGAATGGTGTGGTAATTGTGAATTGTGATATGTTCATATTCGGACCGCCGAAAAAAATCAGGCTGAATACGTCGGTTTTAACCGGCTGAATTTCGATGTTGAAAGCCATCCTGAATGAAAAATAAGTTAAAGTCGCCTCACCTGCTACTTCAGCAATATACGGATATAGTGAAATCAGCGGTGGAATGCCGGGCATGGTTCCACCGAGCATATTTAACCCGAGATTGCCGTCGATTGCCGCAAATTCTGAAAAGGCAATTCTCCCTTTAAAATCTCCCGCACCGCCGGTCATGTTCATATCCTGAGTGCTGATATTGATGAAGCTCACTCCGAGATTTCCGTCATGACGGCCCTCTTCAAAATAGGGGTAAGCTATGGGGGAGGGTGCTATCTGGAAATTGCTCTGCTGGGCCTGTAACAGGGATTGCGGAAGTAGAAGATAGATTGAGAATGCAATAATAAGTTTAAAAACAAAATCTGATGTTTTCATTTTATCACCTCATCTGGCTGCAGTATATAAATGTTTCATGGCGGAAAAAAATAAAATCTGCATAAAATTTTTAAAAAACGGCCGTGGGAGTGTTTATTTGCCTCTCTTTTTAAAAAATTGTTTTTTTTGAATTGCTAATTATGAACTGTTTTGACAAAAGAAAAACTGTTATATATAAAGGATATCAATTCTCGCGTAGCTGCTTAAAAAAAGAGGCATTCTATCTCCGCCGCGCCTGTGGTGAGGCGGAAAATAATTTTTAAAAATTTAATATATCTTAAAAAATTTCTAATCCGGCAGGTTTTCTATATGAAAAGAATAATTAAATATTTTTCGGAACAATCTCTGCTTGTTAATATTTTTTCAGCAGGTCTTGTTATATCCGGTCTTGTCTTTGTGTTTACGGCGCAGAGAGAGGCTTTTCCGCGTGTCGATTTTGACTGGGTAGTAATCAGCACAGTTTATCCCGGCTCTACGGCAGAGGATGTGGAGAAGCATATTACAATTCCCATTGAAACCAAGATGAAAGAGATAGACGGGATAGATGAAATCTCAGGCACTTCTCTTGAAGCCAGATCTTCGATAGCTATTAAACTCGATCCCGATGCCAGAGATAAAGACAAAACTATAAATGATATCAAGGATGCTCTGGATAAGGTAACCGATCTCCCCGATGATGCACTGGATCCTGAATTTACAGAACTTAATACCTCAATGACACCGGTTGTTGAAATATCTCTGCTGAATAAAAACGGCATACGCAATGATGCGGAAGAATTTGAATTAAGAAAATATGCCAGAATGCTCGAAGACCGTCTGCTCGAGGTTAACGGTGTGGGGAAAGTTGACAAAAAAGGTTATAGAGAGAGGGAGATGATTGTTGAGATCGATCCTGCAAAACTTGATAATCTTCATGTCGCGATAAATGAAGTTATTAATGCGCTTGCCAGAAAAAATCTTAATTTCCCCGGCGGTATTATTAAAACAAACAACGGAGAATTTCTTATCCGTACAATCGGAGAAGTGAAGAGTACCGATGATATTAGTAAAGTTCTAATCCGTGCAAATGAAATGGGTTACTGGGTAAGAGTAGGCGATCTGGCCAGAGTGAAGGATTCATTTGAGGAAGAGACTATTATAAGCAAGACTCTCGGGGAAAAATCTATAACTCTTACTGTTATCAAGAAAGAATCGGCGGATATAATAAATACCGTGGATGATGTAAGATCGGAGCTGCAGAGATTTAAGAAAATCCTTCCTGAATATTATGAAATTTCTGAATTCAACGATATGTCCTACTATGTAAAGAGAAGGCTTAATGTTCTGGTGAACAATGGAATCATGGGGTTTATACTTGTGGCGGGCTGTCTGTTCCTAACTCTCGGCTGGCGGATCGCTGTTGTTACCGCACTGGGTATTCCATTTGCAATGTTCGGTACATTCATCTGGATGGGGTATGCCGATATAAGTATAAACCTCATGTCGATGTTCGGACTTATTATGGTGCTTGGTATGCTTGTGGATGATGCCATTGTTGTGGCTGAAAATATCTACCGGCATCTGGAGGAGGGTGATTCAGTTAAGGATTCGGTAATTAACGGAACTCTTGAGGTTATTACTCCTGTTGCTGGTACCGTTCTTACTACAATTGTAGCTTTTGCGCCTCTTATGTATATGAAGGGGATTATGGGGAGATTCATGTGGATGCTCCCTGCTGTGGTTATCGTTTCGCTTATAGCATCGTGGATTGAATGTATGTTTATTCTCCCTTCGCATATTTACGAACTGGAAAAGAATAATAAATTTCATACTTCATCGGTGAAGGATAAAGAGGGTAAATTTTTCAAGATGTTTAAAGCGAAGTATGCTGCTTCACTCGCCTTTGTTCTTGGGCACAGGTACAAGGCCGTTTTTTTTATTACAATTTTCTTTTTCGCTTCGCTGTTTTTTGCAGCCAAAAATATGAAGCTGATACTTTTCCCTCCCGGAGGAGTTGAGGTTCTTACAATAAAAGCTGAAGGTCCCACGGGAATCGGCGTTCAGAATATGAATGAGAGACTTAAGAAAATTGAGGAGAAAGTTGCAGCTCTTCCCGAAGGTGAGCTTGATACTTTTACTACAAAGGCCGGAATTATTCAGGAGAATCCCTCGGATCCATTTACAAAGATGGGATCAAACTATGGTATTATAATGGTTTATCTCACACCCTTCAGCAGCAGGGAGAGGGAGGCTTCGGAGATCCTTGATGCATTGAGGAAGGACTCGGCTGATCTGGAGAGTGTTTTTACCAAACTGGAATTTGCCATGGTGAAGACCGGGCCGCCCGTCGGGAAGGCTGTCAGTGTAGCAATCAAGGGTGATGATTTTGATGTCATGAAAAAAATTTCGGATGAATACAAAGAGTATCTTGCGTCAATACCCGGTCTTAAAGATGTTAAAGATGACTATGAAGATTATAAAAATGAACTTCGTGTGTATGTAGATGAAAAGACTGCCGCAATGACCGGTATTACTGTTTATGATATTGCCACGACTATACGTTCATGCTTTGAGGGGACAGTTGCAACAAAGATTAAGAAGACAGATGAGGAGATAGATATAAGGGTAATATTTCCTGAAAATATGAGGAGAAGCATAGACAGTATAAGGGATGTTAAAATTGCAAACCGCAGCGGAAATCTTATCCCCATAACACAGGTTGTCAGCTTCGATAAAAATGCCAGCGGCGTGTCGGTTATCAGAAGAAAAGACTGGAGAAGACTTATAACCGTTACGGCTGATATTGATGAAAACGCGAAGAATGTAACCTCCGTGTCCGTAAACAGAATGCTTGATGCAAAATTTGCCGGGATAGATGAGAGATTCCCGGGCTATACCGTATCGTATGAGGGGGAGTTTAAAGATACCTCCGATTCCATGAGCAGCCTGATGAAATCTTTTCTGGTGGCGGTAATTGCAATTTATATAATTCTTGTATGGATCTTCAGGTCCATGACCCATCCCTTTATTATTATCGGGGTTATTCCTCTGACTCTTGTGGGGATTATCTGGATATTTTTCTTTCACGGAATGCCCATATCTTTTATGGCAACTATGGGTCTTGTAGGACTTGCCGGTGTAGTTGTAAACAACTCCATAGTTATGATCGACTTTATACTTGTCCGGCGGGCCCAGGGGCTTCAGCCCATGGAGGCGGCCATTTCGGCAGCACCAACAAGGATCAGAGCGATCTATCTTACTACTATAACAACATTTCTGGGGCTTATACCGACGGCATACGGCATAGGGGGTTCAGATCCATTTCTTGTACCTATGGCAATTACGCTCTCATGGGGACTCTTCTTCGGAACGGTGATAACACTGTATGCTACGCCGATACTCTATGTAGCCTTTGCTGATCTGCGTCTGATTAGAGACCATTAAGAGAGATGTTCTGTCCGAAATTCATACGGAGATTTATTCTGACCTGAGAAAAGAGATCAGAACAATAACCCGTGAAGAGCTGAAAAAAGAACTTGGTAAGCTGAAGAAGAAATAAAATTGATCAACGGGGATTATTCTATGGTGATAATCCCCGTTCGTTATTCATTTCATAATTTTTTTAAAGAGAAAAAAACGCTACATGCTCGCCTCCGAAGACGGGCATGTTCCCATATCTCAACAGCCCCCTAAATCCCCCGGAGGGGGACTTTTAAATGTTAAGATTTAATTAGACTTTCATGATCTCTATAACATACTTTGGTGTTCTGACTTTTGAATTCATAATTATACTATTTACTATAGGTATTTTTTTTGTAAAGCAATCTTAAAGTCCAACGATTGGGGATTTAGGAGGAAACACAGAAAGATGTGCGTACATGTCAGTTTGAAGATAGGAGTTATATATCTTCAGAAATTACTGCTGATAAATATTTAATTGACATAGGCTTAAATTAACACAATCTCCTTATTATACGGAGGAGATTTATGCCCGCGGAAAATATGAGCACAAAAGAAGCAGCTGAATATCTTGGAATAAATGAAAAACAGGTTTATGCACTTATAAAATCAAAGAGTATCCCCTGCACCCGTGTTTCCCGAAAAAACTGATTGATAGATGGATTACCACCAATGCCTTGAAGGATGGTCCGTTTATTGACGAAGCTGTCAGGGACCATGCCGGAGCAATATTTGCAGCAGGGAGTAATGACCCCATTCTTGATATACTGATAAACAGAATGCAGAGCGGTGACGGAGGGAAGCATATCTTCTCCTCGGTTACAGGGAGTACCGAGGGTATGCGGCTTCTCGGCTGCGGATTTACCGATATTGCATGGTGTCATCTCTCCAGACCGGGAACGGGTGAATATGATATGCAGGCAATAGGGGAGCTGGTGCCGGATAAAAAAATTGCAATAGTCCATCTGTTCCAGCGTGAACTGGGTTTTATTTTTCCGAAGAACTCAAAGTCAGGGAAGATGAGTTTTTCATCGATTGCCCGTGACGGGATTAAATTTATAAACAGGCAGAGCGGTTCCGGCACAAGAATTATAACCGAACATTTTCTTGAGTCCGAGGGGGTCGGTTCCGGAGCGATAAAGGGTTATGCCGATGAGGTTAACACTCATCTTGAAGTGGGCCTTGAAATATTATCCGGTTCTGCCGGTGCCGGTATAGCAACCAGTTCAGTGGCTCAGATTCTGGGGCTTCAGTTTCAGCCATTAATAAAAGAGAGTTTTGATATGGTTCTTCTTCAGGAGACTTTTTTCCGCGGAGAGGTGCAGAGTTTTATAGAAACACTTCAGTCCGAAGATTTCAGGAGGATGGTGTCATTTCTCGGTAATTATGATTTTACAAAATCGGGAAAGATTATTTATACTACCGGGTGAGTCTGGAGGTTTTTCTCCTGGAGTTATTTGTTACTGTTTTTTACAATTAACCGGTTTGTTCTGCTTTTTTATTCTTCTTAATGTTTGGTAAAAATTTTATTATATATTTTTCTGATACTTTGTAACGGCACAAAGTATCCAAAAGCCGCGGGGGCTCCGCCCCTCGACCCCGGTTTTACTTATTCTGTTTTTTGCAAA
Source organism: Spirochaetae bacterium HGW-Spirochaetae-5 (assembly GCA_002839285.1). Lineage (GTDB taxonomy): Bacteria > Spirochaetota > UBA4802 > UBA4802 > UBA5550 > WRGT01. The sequence continues at coordinate 6,973 of PGXT01000151.1, forward strand.
ACTTTTTCTAACCGCCGCAAAGTGCAGAGTCGCACGGCTTCGGCGGATACTTTGTGTTTAATTAGTCCTTAAAACAAAATATTTGAGCTCTTTTTTGCAACAATTCTGAAAAATGACTTGTATCATTTTCCTGATCATATATATAATCCCCTTTAAACTAAATTAGAATTCATGTTTGAGTTACGGATAAAAAACATACGGTAAATTATCATTTTTTTAAAAGCGATTAAAATAAAATATTTAACCCCGCCTTTTCTGCTATAAATATTTGTTTAAAGATTGTGGCTAAAACAGGATCGATTGTAAAATTTTTTTTGAGGGTTTTTAATGAGACACTTTACGGCAGTGGTCGCGCTATTTCTAGCTATTATAGCTATGCCGATAACTGGAAGCGCAGAGTATGTATTTAAAAAAAACGGAGCGATTATTAAAGGGCGAATCGTAAGTGATGATTCAGCTGCAATCGTTGTAAAAGACGATAATGGCAATGTTAACCTTATAAACCGGAATGATCTGATGAGGGTACTTTATACAGATCTTTATATGGGGAAGATATATATCCGTCTTACTTCCGGCGAGATTGTTGAAGGGTATCAGGTCGATGAGGACAGAGACGTTTATGTTTTCCGGAAAGATATAAATAAGCCGGCTGAATTTAAAATTCCGCGTAAAAAAGTGATGTTCATTGCCAGGACAAATCCCACAGATCTTACAGGAGAGGCTTCCATTGATAAAATTATAATCAGATGGAGCCCTCCGTTTAAACCCGCTAAACTGTATAGAGTATATATGCGTCAGGTTAAAAAGAATGAAAAATTTAATTTAATAGCCGAGACTGATGAAACTGTCTATACCATAAAAAAACTTGCCAGAAGCTCCAGTTACGAGATTTATGTTACGGCAATGGGCGATTCGGGTGATGAGTCACTGCCCAGTGACAAGATTGTTTCAAATACAATTCCCTATCCTCCGGAAAATCTTGTAATTGCCGAGAAGTATTCACTGGACGGCAAAAAAGTAACGCTTACAATGAAGTGGACACCGGTTAATGATGCTGAAAGCAGGGTGAAATCATATACTATATATAAGACTGATGATGAGAGGAAGAAACTAGGTACAACCAGAGGTAACGAGTTTGTAATAAAAGACTTTCCCGCAGAAGGGAAGCACTGGTTTGCAGTGGTGGCCGTAAATGACCTTAATACAGAATCTGCCGATGTTAAAGCGGTTTATAATGCGGGATATATATTATCGGCCAGATTATCCGGCGCCTATCTTATTCCTTTCGGAGATCTTGGTGTAATAGCAGATTCAGGTTACGGCGGACTTCTTGATATAACTATTGGTGCAAAATCCGTAAGCGCTGGTATTGAAACCGGATATATATATTTTCAATCCGCTGATAAAGATATTAAAAACATAGGGTTGATTCCCTTACTTCTGATAGTGGATTATCGCATGCCGCTCTATTTAAATCTGAACTTCAGACCTTTAATAAAAGCAGGTGCCGGTTACAGTATGATTGAATATGTAAGACACCTCCCTTTGGAAACAGAGACCTATAAAAAGAGTGAATTCAATCCCATGATGTCATGCGGTAGTTATCTGGATTTTAAAATTGCTGAAGATTTAATTATTACCGGCGGATTGGAATTTTCAGTGCTGTTTCAGAAGAGCGGAACGATGAGTTTTATGAGCTGTGTCTTTGGGGCAGAGATGATATTTTAAACTGATCAGATTAGAATCTGATACTGATAGAAGAGGGATTCAATGAAGAAAATTTTATTTTTATTATATATATCAACAGCTGTTTTCACAGCCGGATGCGGAGATTCATATAAGCATGTACACGACGATATAACTGGACCGGTCCAGAGTGTAAAGCTGAAGCCAGCAACTTCCGTAGCAGAGGGGAACACCGAGCAGCTCTCTGTGACGGTGTACCCTTCAATGACACCGGATAAAAGGGTAACATGGTCAAGCAGCGATGACTCACTGGTTACTGTTGACCAGAGGGGGATAATAACAGGTGTTGCCGATGGAACCGCAACGGTTAGAGCAACTTCAATAAATGGCGGATTAACCGCAGACTGCGTTGTAACTGTTCTGGATATGCCCGTTGCTGTTACAGGTGTCTACCTGAATAATAGTACATTGAATCTTGCGGTTGGCGGATCATCCCAGCTTGATGCGGGTTTTACACCGCTGAGTCCGGGGCCGACAAATCAGGGATTGACATGGTCCAGCAGCAACACAACGGTGGCCGATGTTAATGGTACAGGGCTTGTCCACGCCTTATCAATCGGTTCAGCTGTAATTACTGTTACCACCAGTGACGGGGGATATAGTGCCATATGCGTTGTAACAGTATTATTGGTTTCCCCTCCATCTGCACCGGATCCGGCAAATGTAACGGCAGGGAATAGGCAGATCGTTTTAAACTGGACGGCTGAACCGGGTGCTGATTCTTATGAGGTATGGTTCGGTACAGTATATAATTCATCTTCGGCATCACAGAGCGGAGGGGTTATCACCGGCATAACCCACACAATAACCGGACTGACAAACGGAACAGTGTATTATGTATGGCTTAAGTCAAAGAACGCCACAGGTACAAGCGGATTCAGTTCAGTAGCATGGGGAACACCGGTACTGCTTTCCGGTGTTAATGCCGTTTATACATTACCCGGACCAATTACTTTTAATATGAAATCTCTGTCTGAGGGTTTATTTCCAATTGGGGTAGACGATTCTGAGTCATACCAGATAAATCATAAATACTGGATAGGGGAAACCGAAGTGACTTTTCAGTTATGGGATGCAGTTCGTACATGGGCAATAAGTCATGGGTATACTTTACCTAATAGTGGTGCAGGTTCCGGCCAGTTGCCGGTAGTCAGCGTAAATGTTCGTGACGCCATGGTCTGGTGCAACGCGCTTACAGAGTATTATAATGCAAATAATGGAGCAAATCCTGATCTTGATCCTGTATATTATACAAATGCCGCATATTCAACGCCGCTGCGTGCTTCCACAAATCTCGACCCTGTTGTGTCACCTCCCGCCGGGAGTGAAGATAATCCCTATATCAAAGCATCTGTAAACGGCAATCTTAATATGGCATTATGCACGGCTAAAGGTTTTCGTCTCCCCACAAGCATGGAGTGGGAACTTGCCGCAAGGTGGAGGGGTAATGATGCCGTGAATACCGTTCCAGGGTATAGTAATCCATATTATACAAAAGGGAACTCTGCCAGCGGTGCAGTCAGTTCAAATAATGGAGATATAGCCACTGTGGCGTGGTTTACAGATAATAGCGGCGGATCAGTTCATAACCCTGGCGGCAGGGTCACCAATAGTCTTGGGTTAAAAGATATGTGCGGAAATGTAAATGAATGGTGCTTTGATGTGCCAAGTTCAAATTGGGATAGCCGGGTAACTCGAGGTGGTAATTTTAATAGTTTTATGAATGGAACAAGTCCATTACAGATCGGTTATCAATTTTTTAATTATAAAAAACAACTTTATTCATATTTGGGTTTTCGTCTTGTAAGGAATGAATAAGCGGGGTGTAATAAAGTTTTTTATCACTTCTCAGAAGGCTGCGTTATTTTTTTAAGAATGATGAATAAAAATTCAGGAGAAATATATTTATGAAAAAATGGAACAATATCTTTTTTGCATTCTTCGCTGTTTGCGCATTGGCATTTTCGGCCTGCGGCGGAGAGGGTAACGATTCAGATACTGCATCTGATCCAGATTCTTATGTTACCTTTACAGGTGTCAGCTACAGCAGCGATGGCGAATGGACCGGAGGTCTTAGCGATCAGGGTTATGGCGCAAGAACAACATTAGCAAAAACAGGATGGAGCTCAACTGGTCAGGATTATGTTCTTTTAAGTATAAATGATGATCAGGTTGGTATATACAGTCCAGCTAATTGTTAGATAGAATTTAGACTCAGTACTGTAAGTGGAGGAGCTAAGTTTAATTTAACAGATGAAACAATTGCAATATTTTATTCCGATAGTGATTGCATAGAAGGAATTTTCACCGGCACTAATCCGAATAATGGACAACCTGTAAACGGCTCCTTTAAATTTACTAAAATTGCAGATAATGATGTATTGCCATTCCCGTAATCATGTAGTATAATTTACTTATATGTAATTCTTCGTTACTTTGTAACGGCACAAAGTATCCAAAAGCCGCGGGGGCTCTGCCCCTCGACCCCGGTTTTACTTATTCTGTTTTTCTTAAATCTTTTCTAACCGCCGCAAAGTGCAGAGTCGCAGGTTTGCGGCTGATGTTTTATTCGTTAATCGCTTCTCTGACTTTCTGCAGTTTAACTTCAGTGACTCTTTAACTTCAGTCTGGTTCAGATTTCCACATTCGAAATTTACTTGCAATAAAAATCTCGTTACTATAAGCTTTGATGGTGTCTGACTGCATCCGGAGTTCCGGCGGTTCTGCCGGGAGAAGAGGATGATTTATTGATGAATAATACATTGCTTAATATTGCCTGCATGACGTCAGGGTTATTGACTGGCAGAAGTGCAGTTGAAATAGCGG
>PGXT01000152.1 GCA_002839285.1 Spirochaetae bacterium HGW-Spirochaetae-5
TATACTCCTCCATCAGTTCAGCAACAGCGGCAGCCTCCTCCAGGCAGGGGAATGATTCAAAGGCGATAATTTCAGCACCAGCCCCGGCGAGAATATCCACCCTCTCCCTGTGGAAATCTTTATACTCCTTTAAATCGAGATGATAATCACCCCGATACTCGGAACCATCAGCAAGAAACGAGCCGTAACATCCTGCCGATGCCGCGATAAAGGGATGCGGCCTTTTACTCATATCAGGTGAAGTTTCATAAAACAGCTTAACAGCTTCTGATGCTATCCGGAAAGATTTACCGATGAGCTCAACAGCCTCACTGCGGGAATAACCGGCAGCGATAAATCCCGGAACAGTCGCCTGATACGATGATGTAATAATGCAGTCTGCACCGGCATTGAGATAGGATAAATGCACATCTCTTACAGCATCGGGATCTTCAGCTATAATTTTAGCAGACCAGAGCCGGTCCTTGAGATCAAGGTCTTTTTTCTCAAGTTCTGTTGCAAATCCGCCATCAAGAATAATAAAGGGGTAATCACACAGTATTTTTTCAATTTTATTCATTTCACTTTCGTTATTAATTTTTTTATTATACTATACTAAATTATATCAAAGAGATCAACCTTTTTTATAAAGAAAAGGATCACATATATTGCTCATAGACCTTTCTTTTTCGAATGATCCAGTTTATTAATAGTAACATATATACACAACGGAAAAAATTAATCAGTTCCGGTATCCCTGCGTAACAAGTTCTCCCATACAGACAGTTTCACTTTACGGACAGCATATTTTTTCCGGAGATAATAACATATCCACCAGTCCAAAAAAAAGCCCCCTTCCGGGAGCCTTGAATAAGCTTAAAATAAGCAAAAAATCAATTATACATTATATCTATCTTGTCAGAATATTTCCCTTCTACAACTTTTCGTTTTATCTTATTTGTAGGAGTTATCTCATCATCCTCAACTGTAAACTCTTTCGCAAGGAGTGTGAACTTTTTGATCTTCTCGAAGTCTGAAAATTCAGCTGTGTTTTCTTCAATTCTCTCTTTGTAAAATTGGATAATATCCTTGTTTGCAACAAGCTCCTCTCTCGAAGAAAATTCAATCCCCTTAGATTTTTACATGAACCTGTTCAATGTAATAATCAACTGCAAGTGCACGGTTAATTGCCTGAGGCGCGACATTCTTCCCTCCCGCAGTAATGATGAGCTCCTTGATCCTGTCAGTTATAGTAAGATAACCATCGGCATCGATAACGCCCACATCACCTGTTTTAAAATATCCGTCCGGTGTAAAAACCTCTTTTGTTTCATCAGGCTTGTTGTAATAACCCTTCATGACACTGGGGCTCTTAACCTGTATTTCGCCTTCATCTGAAAGTCTGATGTCGGTCTGCGGACATGCCTTACCAACGCTTCCGAATTTATATGCAGTGGGTGTATTTGTTGTAAGAGTGGGTGAAGTCTCTGTAAGACCGTAACCCTGACAGATCATGACACCGCCTATAAGAAAGAATTCCTCAATCTCCTTTGCAAGAGGTGCACCGGCCGATGGAAAAAGTTTAGCTCTCCCTCCGACGATGTCTCTAATTTTATGCAGAGCCAGTTTATCGGCAAGTTTAAGTTTTAATTTTAGAGAGAGTGAAGCATTCTTCTTCTGTACAACCGTTGTGCGATAGTGTTCATACCCCACCCCCGTTGCCCAATTGAATATTTTCTGTTTCATTGGAGATGCCTTCTGCACTCCGGTCATTACTGCGGAGTAAACCTTTTCGTAAATTCTCGGAACGCTGCACATGACAGTGGGTCTTACCTCTGAGAGATAATCAATGATCAGTTTGGGATCGTGGCAGTAGTTGATCTGTGCACCGTTCATAAGCTGACAGTAAACCCATGCACGCTCAAAAACGTGTGATAGCGGAAGAAATGAAAGTGAGATCTCATCCTCAGTTGTATTGTACATTGCTTTCAATGAATCGAACTGATGAAATATATTAGAATGAGCAAGCATCGCACCCTTCGGTAAACCTGTTGTTCCAGATGTATAAATGATTGTAAGAAGATCTTCGGACTTTCCACGTGAGAGTCTATCCTTTATCTCTGCATCAGCCTTTGATTTTCTGCCGATCTCAAGAAAATCACTGAAGTAAATTGCTTTGGCGTTTCCTGCTATGTTTATATTTTTATCGAAGACAATAACTTTTTCCAGAGTTTTGTCCTGATCGATAAAAGTCAGAACTTTTTCATACTGATCTTTATCGCCGGTAAATATCACCTTCGCGCCGGAATCCTCCACCACGTATGCAGCCTGTGCGGCGGTACTCGGCGCGTGAACTGTTGCTATTGTACATCTCCCTTTTAGAGCGCCTAAATCCGTTATAGTCCACTCGGGACAGTTGTTTGCAAAAATCGCAATTTTATCATTCTCTTCAATTCCTGTTTCAATAAGAGCCTTTGCCACTGCATCGGACATCTCTCCGAATGACTTCCATGAAATATCAATCCACTCGCCATCTCTTTTATATCTCAGAGCAGTTCTGTTACCGTATTTTTCAACATTACTCTGAAGTGCACGACCAATATGTCTGTTATCCATAACTACCTCATAAAAACATAATTTTATTATTCAGAAAATCCGGTTATAAGTTTTACTTTGTTACAAAGCGATAGCAGTTTATTTTTGGGGGCACAGCGCTTCGCATACGCACCCCGGAAATAATTTGCTAACTATTAAGCTAAATTATGCTCAAAACGGATCCTGAATAAATATTCCTCTGATGTCATTTGTACATTTTAACATCAAATGTCAATATATTATGAAACAAATCATCTGAATTACGAACATTGTTCCAAAAAAAAATATATTTGAATATAAAAAAAAGCGTACTCAGCGGATTAAAAGAGCAATTTCTATATAGTAAACCCTGAAACTATAACTTAAGACTAACTACCGTTTTATAAATAAAGTTTTCAGCATTACAGTACAAAACAGCTATCAACTTTGCGCCAATACGAGGCATTCACATCTCTGAAAAAACACACTCTTTAAAAATAAAGAACACGAAAAGAATAATAATTGATATTTAAAACAATACCGCAAAGTGTATAATTAAGGAGTAACAGAATGACAAATCAACTTGCAACCTTCACTTCTTTCTACGATTTTATAAAACGGTTTACTGCTATTTTTAAAGGACCATCATTTATTACAGTATATAGAAAGATAGATCCTGTATTCCGTGAAAAAATTCTCATAACTGTTTCAATGACAAACAACTGTGCCGGATGAGTATCTGTACATTCTGCAGTTGGCAGAAAAGCAGGTATTACAAAAGATCAGTATCTTGCACTTATAAAACTCGATAGGAAAGATTTTGAATACCGCGAATGGACAGCTCTCAACTATGCGCGAGAATGGGCCTTTGCAAAAGGGGAAACTCTACCTGACAAGCAGAGTGAAGAATTTACCGCTAATTATTCAAAGAAAGAACGGTCAATGATAATGAAACTTATGCGGACAATGCTCTTTGCTAATTATTGCGGCAACAGCTACTATAAACGGCCATGGAAAAAAGAATCGCCAGTAATGTCCTGTGAAGTCAGTTTTAGTCCCGACGATACCATCTGAATAATAAAAAAACCTGAAGCAAATTAATGCTTCAGGCAATAGGAGAGTACAATGAAAAAAGTTTTATATTATTTTAGAGAATTTTAAAATTTAAAGTTACACTATATAAACATTTTTAATGAAAATGAAAGAATTAAATAATTCCTCCCGGAAACCTGTAATTAGCGGTTTTTTTAAACTACTCATAAACAAATGATATTTTGTCTCCACCGCGCCGGTGGCGCGGTGGAGAGCAATTTTATTACACAAAAAAAACAATAATTACCGGTTTTGTGATTACTCAAAAACCGATGATAATCCCGTTATCCTCCATTTCATGCACAGCGCGAAGCGCTCTGCCCCCAAAAAAAACCGCCACCACAGTTTTTTTATCGAATAACGCATTAATAAATTGATTTATAAGAGTAAATATATTAATATTCATATTCAGTATCATGTTATACCACACAGATGATACTGAATTTAAATTTAAGAGGATAAAATAATGGATGATATAAACTTTGTAAAAGAGGAAGGGACTATAAACAGAGGTGAAATAGTTGTTTTCGCATTATCAACATGCGCATTCTGCAAAAAAGCCTTAAAATTTCTAAGGGAGAATTCAATAACTTTCAGCTATGTTTATGTCGATGAATATGATCCGGAAAGAAAGAGTGAGATAAAATTAAATCTTAAGGAGAAATACAATAAAGATATAGGTTTCCCCTTTCTTATTCTTAACGGCACAAAAATTATAGTCGGTTTTACCGAAGACGAATACAAAAAAAACTTTCTCGAAGGTTAATACTGATGAAAACAAAATCATATGAGGATGTATCCCTTTTTATATCCATGGTTGCCGAAAAGAATAAATGGAAACTGAACAGAGACAAAGAGCATCTGGAGATCATCACTGAAGGACTTATGAAAAATTTCAACCGGTACGGATATTTCTCATGTCCATGCCGTGATGCCGATGGCATAAAGGAAAACGACAAAGATATGATCTGCCCATGTGATTACTGTGTTCCGGATCAGAATGAATTCGGGCACTGCTACTGCGGACTCTACCTGACAGAGGAATTTTTCAATACAGGGACAGAGCCGGGATCTATTCCGGAGAGAAGGAAGAGTTAATATATTACAATAATCAGGAGGCAGACTGTGGTTACTAAAATTTTATTAATTATAGGAATTGTAAGCTCATTCTATATGATTGTCTCATCAGGCATCAATATAATAATCCGACAGGTAAACAAACACATCCATTAGTACCCTGGCCATTATATACTCATAATATGTTGTAATAACATCTTATGGTGAATCAGCTTGATTTAAAAAAACAAAAGTTTACTCATTACAAATCCGCAAATAGTTCTGCAACAAAATAAATTCTTGACCACATACAAAAAATATTATATATTATTCGTTATAAATTCGGAGGACAAAATGGAAACCGCTTATATTGTTAAAGGACGAATCATAGGTCATACAAGAATAGAACTTTCTGAATCTATCCCTTTCAATGACGGGGAAGTAACAGTAATTATTGAATCAAACAAAAAGCCCGTGAAAAGAAGAATACCGGGTTTGCTTAAAGGTAAAATGCGTATGATGCCTGATTTCGATGATCCTCTTGAAGACTTCAGGGAATATATGGAATGAAATACCTGCTGGATACAAATATTCTGCTAATGTTTACTCTTGACGATGACAGGTTAAAATCTTTGCATAGAGATATAATAATATCAGAAGATAACAGAATTTTCACCAGTATCGCATCATTCTGGGAAATCGGGATTAAACATTCACTGGGAAAGCTTGAATTAAGTGTTTCACTGGCAGAGTTGTTTGATATTATCGAAAATAAAACAGGAATAGAAACAGTACCAGTTAAAAAAGAACATATTCTAAAACTTGAAAGCCTGCCGTATCTCCACAGAGACCCTTTTGACCGCCTTATATATGTTCAAAGCATTATCGAAGAAATGGAATTTATTTATACCGATGCTATATTTGATAAATACAAGATTCAGTAAAATTTAATACGAAAAGCCTTCCCCATCTCATCATGGGGAAGGTGGCGCCGCAGCGCCGGATGGGGAGGAATCTTAATCCTGTTTCTTACTTCTTGTCCAGATTTTCATTTTCAGCGCTTCTTTAATAAGCTCTTCTCTGAAATCGGGATGTGCTATATTTACCAGAGCTTCGGCTCTCTGCCATGTGGATTTACCCTTCATCATTGCAATACCGTACTCGGTTACAATATAATGCGATATAGATCGTGGAACGGTTACAATAGCGCCGGTCTGCAGTGTCGGTACAATTCTCGACTTAACAGTTCCGTCCTTATCTTTGTAAGTCGAAGTCATCGAAATTATACCTTTTCCGCCCGTTGAATTAAATGCGCCGAAAATAAAATCGAGCTGCCCGCCTGTTCCTGAAACCTGTCTGTATCCAGCAGACTCTGAGCATATCTGACTGAAGAGATCCACTTCAACCGCATTGTTAATTGCAGTTACTTTAGGATTAAGGCATATCATTCTGGGATCATTTACATAATTAACCGGATATGAAGCGCATGTGGGATTACGGTGAAGAAAATCATAAAGCTTTTTTGTTCCCATTGCAAATGTATATGTCATTTTGAAATGATCTATCTTCTTTTTTCGCCCTGTAACTTTTCCGGAATTATAAAGATCAACACATGAGTCAACAAGCATCTCAGTGTGGAGACCGAGATCCTTCAGATCGCTCTCGGCAATAAGCTG
>PGXT01000002.1:0-13842 GCA_002839285.1 Spirochaetae bacterium HGW-Spirochaetae-5
TAACTTATTTAATGCGTGAAGCTGACCATCATCAGATTCAGGCATTAAGAGATGAAGAATCAGCTCAAAGCCTTAACGAACTGCTTGAGAGTTTCAGATTATTTAATCTGACTAAACTGATTAAAAAATCAAAAAACAGGAACAATCTTTCGCAGATAGTGAAAAGTCAGCTTGGAACCAACATCTTTACCTTTAAAAACTTTTCCATCGATAAGAACGGACTCGAACTTGCCGAGGATTACTGTTTCCATAAAAATAATTATGACGCAGTAAAAATGAAAATAGATTTAGACGGCATTAAACGTATTATTGAGGTAAATGAAGCTGCAATTGACCGCCGGCTGAAAAACTTCGGAATTTTAAACTCTTCAATCAGTGATTACAGGGACAATAAACTGGATTATATTTTGAATATACTTACGGGAGATCTGGCTCCTTCCATAGAGAAAAAAGATATTGTTGAAGTTAAAAACTTTAAACATCTTCGAGAATGTATCATCAAAGTAGACAAACTGATGGATCCCGTAGTTATGCTTGATGGTGCGATCATGAAACATATCCAGGAAAACTTCACTACAACAGAAAAAGATATAACTTCTCTCTTTCCTGATATGACAAACGAAAACCTGAACAGATGGGAATCTGAAAAATCCGCATCCGGTCAGATTATTATTCACCCTTACAACAATATAAAATACCTCATAGACCCTGTTCAATTTTTAAATAAATATGAGATGTTTACAAAGTCTATAATTTATAATGATGACACCAATGAAATGAATGAGAGTCAGCGTGATAATAAAATTTTTACTGCAGATATGCTGACCGAAGCGGGAAACAGAATAGTTGAAAAAGAACCCAATGCTATAAGACTTTTCGGAAGTTCTGAAAATGTCCAGAAACTTAAGCAGCTTATTAATGAATATCTCGATTTCAAAAAAACTCTAATTGCCCTTAGAAATGCTAATAAAAATAATGCAGAGGCGCCATCGGGTTCATCGTTTCTTGCCAGAATTGCCAATTCAATAATAATGCTTTTTACAAGAAAAGAAAAGAATTATGTAATGAATCCCGAGAAAAAAGCAGGTGCGAAGGCGAAAAAGACCAAAGCCGGGATATCAACCGAAACGAGAGATTTATATAAAGAAATTTCCATGAGAAGATCTCCTCTGCTCCCTATCTCCGATTTTATTGAAATTAAGCCTGACAATGAAAGTAAAATAGAAAAGCTTATTACCGAAATGCGGAGTAATAATCTAAAAATAATCATTCCGATCTATAATGCACGCCAGATGCTCTACCCGCAAAGAAGTAAAAAATATCTGTTATCTGATGTAGAATATTTAATGATAGATCCGGAAATAGCAGTATCCCCTGATGTGATAAGAAATTATATCGATTCAATCTCCGGATACAAGCTTAAAGAGGATAGTCTTAGCGGAAGCGCCCTGTTCAATATAGAAAAATATCTAATGTCAATATACAGACAGAACAGGGCCAAAATGAAAAGGGAGTCGAAATAAGCCTATTCTGCTCCCCCGGCACTGCACCCGGTACATCCCTGACATGATGATGAGCCTTCAGTGCCGGATTTGTCAGATTTTGATTTATAGTCATTAACATAAAAACCGGAACCTTTGAAAATTACACCGGCAGAATTAAAAACTTTACGGACAGACTTGCCGCACTTCTCACACTCAATAACAGGAGAATCATTCATTGAGTGAAATACCTCAAACCTGTTTTTACACTCAAGACACTCGTACTCATATGTGGGCATAACATCACCTCAATTAAATTTCACTCATATATCACAGCTCACAAGAACAATAAAACACCTTTCACAAGCTGTAATCAAAAACCTTTATAGCGTGTATTAAGTCAATAAAAAAATCAGTCTAAAATCTGAGGTTCATCAATATTACCGTAGGTATAATTAAGTTTTAAAAGTTTATACTTATCCTTTAAGTAAAAAATATTCTCTCTTTTCATCCCGATATACTCCTCTTTCATCTTATCCGGTAATATAATTGAAAGAATTCCCGATCCGGGATTACTGGCTGCTGCATCTTTAACAACTTTTTCAAGAATACCGCGTCTATATCTGGACTTAATCAGAAATCCCAGAGCTTCATGATATGGACCGGCGACCACAGTTCCGCCGCTCAAATCCATGGGATGAAGCCCCATTCTGATTACATTTATCCCTTTTGCGATAAACATTCCGTACATGATAGAACAGCGGTCAACGGCCTCTTCAATCGTAAGAGGCACAAACTTCTTTTCATTATAAAGAACTTCCATTTCTGTATCTTTTAATACTACAGCAGGATAAATTCTCACATCATCCGGAAACAGTTCAACAGCTTCTGCAGCCGATTGAATAGATGTTTCATAATCATCAGTTGGAAGCCCCGGCATAAGCTGAATCCCTACCCTGAATCCATACTCTTTCAATAGAGATACGGCATCAATAACATGCGCAGAAGTATGACCTCTTCCGGATGCCGTAAGAACTCTGTCAGAAAAAGACTGAACGCCAAGTTCAACAGTTTTAACATGATAAGACTTCAGAACATCAAGGATATTTCTATTTATATAATCGGGACGGGTTGATATCCGGACTGACTCAATCACTCCTTTTTCTATGTAAGGTTTTACTGACTTTAAATACTCGATCTGCTCAACATGTGGAATAGCAGTAAAACTCCCTCCGAAGAAAGCGATCTCAACTTTTCCGATCGTGTCAGCAGCTTCTGACAGATACAGCTCTATTGTTTTATGTACCGAATCGCATGTAACTTTTTCAGAGAGTCCTGTGACTCTCCACTGATTGCAGAATATACAGCAATGGGGGCACCCGGAATGGGGTATAAAGACCGGTATAGTTATTTGCTTCTTAGACATATTATAATTTAAAGATTGCTCATATCAAATTTCCAGTATGGCCCTTCCCTTAAAAAATCCAGCTGTATCCCACTTTCAGTTTTAACTACGGCCCTTTTCCCACGGATATCTATTGAAACAATACTCTCTTTAAAATATCTGCTCAATTTAACACCTGTTACATCTGAAAAAAAATATAGAGAAACAGCATCTGAATCTTTCAGATTACGCAGCTTCTCTATTGAAAAGCCGTACTTCCCGGAAATAAATGAAAGCTGTCCGGTCTTCATCTCTTTCATCATCCGGTTATGTTTACCGATTTTTTCTTTACTCCCTTCGGTCAGATTAATAAAGATAGCTTCACTATCCTGTTTTTCAACGGCCGATTTTACAGCATTAAATGACTCTGAAGGGGTCAGAGCCCCTCCGCTTCCGCAGGAAAACAACAGCAATAAAAAAAACAAAAAAATTCTTTTTAATAAATACATATATATCCGTCGTCTTTCTTATCTATTATCATATTATCAATTAGTCTTGTTGTTCCCCAGAACGCAGCAACCGCCACAACAGTTTTCCCATCGATCTTTTCTGCATAACTGAGATCTTCATATTTTACAATTGAAATATAATCGATACTATCGGGAGAACCCTCCAGAATCACTGCACGGATACTCTCTGAAATTTTTTCCGCATCACGTTCACCAGAGTCTATTAATTTTTCACACGCAGCAAAACTCCTGCTGAGAGAGAGAGCTTCTTTTCTCTGTTTCTCACTTAAATGTTTGTTCCTGGAGCTCATGGCAAGACCATCACTCTCCCGGACAGTCGGGGCTACAATTATTTTTACAGGAAAATTCAGATCATAAACCATTTTTTCGATACTTACAGCCTGCTGAATATCTTTTTGTCCGAAGACTGCAATATCGGGCTGAACAATATTAAACAATTTTGAAACAACTGTAAATACTCCTTTAAAATGTCCGGGACGGTGAGCTCCGCACAAATTTTCAGTAATTAAATCAACATCAACAGTTGTCAGATTACTGCGGTACATCTCTTTGTCATCAGGAAGAAAAAGAAGGTCTACACCTCCATTTTCAGCAATAGCAATATCACGTTCCAGATCTTTAGGATATCCGTTAAAATCATTCAGGTCATTAAATTGAAGTTTGTTTACGAAAATACTCATAACAACAAATTCAGAATTTTCACCGGCAATTTTCACCAGACTGATATGTCCGGGATGAAGAAATCCCATGGTCGGTACAAATCCTACAAGTTTACCAGCTTTTTTAGCATTCCCTACTTCCAGTCTGACATCAGCTATTTTATTCACAATTTTCATAAAGACTCTCTTTGATTAAGATTGTTTAATAAATAAAATTAAAATTTCGTAATATTTTTTAATAAAAAAAACCTTCATCCCCCCGCCGTCATAGGCGGCGGGAAGAATACAACACTTTCTAATTATTGGTGGCACAGCGCAACGCGCTGCGCCTGAAATGGGGTATAACGGGGGCAGCGCCCCCGTTATACCCCATTTCAGCGTATGCGGAGCATACGCCCGCCAAAAATAATTTGCTGACGATTTATTTAACTAATAGAAATTTAATTTTTATTGACTATATTTTTTAAATAAAATATTATTCAAGAGATTTTTAAGATATGGAAAATAAATATCAGCTTCACTACCTGCTGTAAATCTTACAGCAGGTCAATAAATCTCAAATCGCAGTAATTCCAACTGATAAAATAGAGGAGTATTAATGAGTAATACCATTTCAAATAAGGCTATGATATTTACAGATTACGATAACCTGTTCTCTCTGGCAGCAGGAATTATGCCGGCGATTAATGTTGTACCTTATACAGACGGAGAATCTCTCTCTTCACTATCATGTCTGAAAAAAAGAATTATAAGCGAAAAAAATATTTCATTTCTAAAAAAAGATATCCTTGCTTTTATTCAGAATAATGGTTATCCCTTTATTACAATAATTGATATGAAAATCGACTCCGGCCTTGACAATGATCACGACCGGATGAGAATTTTTAAAACATTTCTGCTTTCTTACATAATAATTATGCAGAGTGAACAATACAAAAACATTTCGTGCAACCTTTTAATATTAATGAATAAAAATGAATTCATCCAATTCAAAGAATCTCTTAAACATCCGCAGAATATAATGAGCCTATTAAAGACCAATGACGAACGGCTCAACAGCATTATAAACGAATATAAAGTTAACAATGAAAAATTTAAGAAGAATTTCAACATTTTAGTTACAGACGCAGAACAGGAACTGTCTCTTATCAGATCTGAATTTATACTTTTTATAAATATGATTAAAGCGAAAGAAAAACTTAAGAATAAACTGATGAACGAAAAACCAACTTCATCTGCCGGTCCTAAAATCAGTGCTGCAGAACCCGCCGATGTGGCACTTCGAACCGGAAAGTTATATTTCAGGAATGGATCACCCGCATCTGTCTATGATGAAAAACTTAATTTAACTGAAAAAGAGATATATATTTCAGGAAACTTTACAAGCTATACCCGGCTTGATGTAATTGAAAGGCTAATGAGTCTGATAAAAGCAGGTTTCGGAAATGATTTCATTTTAAGAAAAGGTGATACCATTACAATAAACATCCCGAAAGAAAGTGTAATAGATTCAACAACACCGATAACAATTGCGCAATTAATTTCAAAGGAACTAAATGATTACAAAAGTGTCAGGATAAAAACCAATGCTGTTCACTACCAGTTGATGCAGCAGTCTCAGGGATTCAGCATGATACAAAGAAATGTCATTATCCATGAGGATTAATCAATTACACCGCATTTCAGTCATAACGTGTGAATGAATATCTGACAGAATCATGGCCAACAAGTTTTGAGATATCTTCAATAAAAATTTCTGAAGGGAATATATTGAAAGTCGAATGAGCCCGGATAGTTTTTGTTTCACTATGGTCCTTAACATGAAAGAATAGAGGACAATTACCTTTATGCTTTTCAATTACCTCTTTTATTTTGACGATCACTTCATCATCAACACCAAGAGAATCGAGTTTAATATGAATCGCTGAGGCAGCCTCACGCCTTACCTCTTTTAGAGATTTAAGATTATTAGCTAATATTTTCTGAGGCCTCTCCCCCTCCATTTCAATTTTTCCGGTAACCATAACGGGCTCACCGCAATTAATAAGAACATTGAACTTATCGAGTACTTTCCCGAAAATAAGAATCTCTATAGATCCGTTAAGATCTTCAAATAAACCGACTGCGTACTGCTTACCGCTCTTTTGTGACCTTTTAACCACGACATTACTGATTATACCGACAATGGATACGTCGTTAACACAATTATCTTCACATAATTCAGCCAGTGTGTATGAAGGGAAAGAACTTATCTCCTTTTCAAATTTTGCAAGGGGATGGCCCGACAGATAAATCCCTATAATCTCTTTCTCAAAATTAAGTTTTGTATTGTCTTTCCATTCAGGAACAGGCGGAAGCTCGGAAGCGATTCTGCTGTTATCCTTCGATGTATCCATTCCAAAAAGATCCCCCTGACCTGAAGCAATATCCTGCTGATACTTTTTAGCAAAATCTATAATCAGGTCTATCGATTCAAACAACTGTGCGCGATTCTGATGTATGGCATCAAAAGATCCTGACTTTATCAGAGATTCCAGAACACCTTTATTTACTACAGACAATTCAACATTTTCAAGAAACTGCTTAAGAGTCTTAAACGTTCCCAATTTTTTTCTTGTCTCTATAATATTTTCAATAGCTTTAACACCTAGACCTTTTATCGCCCCGAAACCGAATCGGAGAGAGTTATCTTCAATGGAAAAATCATAAAAACTCCCGTTGATTGAAGGGGGAAGAACTCGAAGTCCATTCTCTTTAGCATCATTAATGTATTGAATTACATCTTCCTGCTTATCCGGTGCTGCCGATATAAGTGCAGCCATATACTGCAGACGGTAATGAGCTTTCAGATAAGCAGTCTGATAGGTCACAAGAGCATAAGCCGCTGAGTGCGATTTGTTAAAACCATACTCACCGAATTTCTTGATCATATCATAAAGCTCCACAGCTATTTTTTTATCTATTTTTTTCTTTTCTGCTCCCTGAAGAAATTTAGTCTCAAGATTATCAATGATATCCATGAGCTTCTTCCCCATGGCTTTACGGAGCTTATCAGCTTCCGGAAGTGTAAATCCCGCAATGATCTGCGAGATAAGCATAACCTGCTCCTGATAAACAACAACACCAAGAGTATCCTTGAGAACAGGTTCAAGTGTAGGATGTGAATACTTAACGAGTTCAGGCTTCTTTTTTCTTTCGATAAAATCATCGACCATTCCCGAACCAAGCGGACCCGGCCGGTACAGAGCAACAATAGCAATTATATCTTCAAACTCCGTCGGTCCAAGTCTCCGGAGAATATTCTGCATACCGGAACTCTCAAGCTGAAAGACCCCTTTGGTGTCAGCTTTCTGAAGAAGTCTATAAGTCTCTTTATCATCCAGCGGAATATTCTCAATATCAACAACATCACCGGTTGTCTCTTTAATCAGTTTAATACATTTATCAATTATACTAAGATTTCTTAAACCGAGGAAATCCATCTTAACAAGGCCGGCCTGTTCAAGAGTATTTTTTTCATACTGGGAAGATATGCTTCCATCCTTATCCTTGTAGAGCGGGACATAGTCAGTGAGGGGACCTTTTGAGATTACAACACCCGCAGCATGCTTACCGGCAGAGCGGGTCAGCCCCTCCAGCCTTAGAGATATATCTATCAGTTTTTTACCAATTTCGGTATCTGATACTTTTTTCAGCTCAGGCGACATCTCTATTGATTTTTTTAAGGAATCACCTTCAATCAGTTTACTTATTGCATTAGCTTCTGCAAAGGGTATATCAAGAGCTCTGGCAACATCCTTAACAACTGCTTTTGCTTTCATTTTATTGATGGTGATGATCTGGCTTACATGATCCTCTCCATATTTCTGCTTAACGTAATCAATAACCTCTTCGCGTCTGTCGGCGCAGAAGTCAAGATCCATATCAGGCATTTCATTTCTGTCAGGGTTAAGGAATCGTTCAAAAAGAAGATTATAACGCAGAGGATCAAGAGCTGTAATCCCCAGGCAGTATGACACTATTGAACCTGCAGCAGATCCCCGTCCTGGACCTACTGGTATATTAACTGTACGGGCATATTTTATAAAATCCCAGACAATCAGAAAATATCCGGAAAACTTCATATTTGTGATTACATTAAGTTCATAATTAATTCTGTCAGAAACAGCTTTAGGAATATTTGAACCGTATATCCTCGATGCCCCGACATCGACAAGATGACGCAGGTATGTATCAAGATTGAATCCTTCAGGCACTTCAAAGTTCGGGAGGATGGGATTGCCAAGATCCAGTTCAAGGTCTATCATATCTGCAATTTTACATGTATTAAAAAGAGCATCAGGATAGTCGGCAAATATTTTCCGCATCTCATCAAAACTTTTCAGATAAAACTGATCTGATGAAAATCTCATTCTATTTTCATCATTCATCGTTTTACCGGTCTGAATGCTCAGCAGTACTTCATGAGAATATGCGTCATCCCTATCCACATAGTGAGAATCATTAGTTGCAATTAGCGGTATATTCAGTTCAGAAGAGATTTTAATCAACTCACTGTTGGCAATCTCCTGTTCTTTAATTCCATGATACTGAAGTTCGAGATAAAAATTTTCAGCCCCGAATAGTTCCTTGTAACGTCCGGCAAGCTCCCGTGCTTCGTTAAGCTTACCTCTTAATATATTACGCGGAATCTCACCGGCAATACATGCAGAGGAGACAATAAGACCCTCAGAATGCTTTTCCAGAACCTCCATGTCAATTCTCGGTTTATAGTAAAATCCTTCAAGGTAACCGATTGAAGAGAGTTTCATAAGGTTGTTATAACCGGTAATATTTTTCGCCAGCACAATTAAATGATGGGCATTATCCTCCTTCTCCCCCCGGACTGACTCTTTTTTAAAACGGGAGCCTGGGGCCACATAAAACTCCTCCCCTATAATCGGTTTAATACCGGCCTTTCGCGCTTTCTGATAGAATTCGATTGCTCCGAACATATTCCCATGATCGGTAATAGCAACGGCGGGCATACCGAATTTGGCGGCCTTATCAACAAGTTTGCTGACGGTTATGGCACCATCGAGAATTGAATAGTCTGAATGATTATGTAAATGTACGAAATCCATATATATCCCGGTTTTATTATTTCTGAATAAATGAAGGTAAAACAAAAACTCTTAAAGTCCGGCAGCTTTTCCTGCCTGTTCCCCAATTTGTGCATGATACAGAAAGCCGTTGGTTTTTGAGCAATTGCGCATGCATTGTATTAAACCTGCAACAGTTTATTGAACTCCCATTACTAAGCTTTTTATTATGAAGTTATTATTTTTAGAGGAGACATAATTTCAAGTATTAATTCGTAAAAAAAGGATTAATTGAGAGGGCAGCAGTTTATTTTCCAGTCACAGCGCTTCGCGTTGCACCTGAAAATGGGGGATTACGGGAGTTGCCCCCCGTAATCCCCCATTTTCAGCGTATGCGAGCATACGCATCCAGGAAAGCATCTGCAACTACTAAAAGATGTTCGGCCCCTGACGTGACTCCGGTACACCAGGGGACTATTTTAATAACAGTTCATAAATAAAAAAATCCGGTTTTTCTATTGTACAATCTCTATCAGATTATTCCTTACTGAAACTATATCACCGTTAACAAGACCCATTATTACGGTATCACCGGCAAATGCGGGAGATGTTTTAATTCTGCTATCGAATGTTGTCTGCCAGAGAACCTTCCCGTCAGAAGGACTCAGAGAAAAAACTGTTCTGTCATTTGCCACAACAATACTTCCGAAGGCATAAACGGGGCTGCTTTTCACCGGAAATGATGATTTAAACTGCCAGTTTAAAGTACCTTTATCGTCATTCAATGAATAAACAAAACCATCTTCCGAACCGAAATATATGCTCTTATCAACAACAATCGGGCTTGAATATATCGGCCCCCCCGATTTGAATGTCCAGATAATATCACCATCGTCAAGAGAAACGGCATAAAATGTACCGGAATAACAACCAAAATAGATAATATCCTTATGAACAAGAGGAGTTAATGTTATGACCTTTTCGTCTATCTTTACAGTCCAGTTTTTATCACCATCGCCAGAATCGAGTGAATAGAGCTTCAATGCATCTGTTGCAATAATGAGACTATTTTTAACTACAAGAAGTGAATTATAAATAGCTTCATCAAGTTCGTTCTCCCAGAGTTTTTTACCCTCTATACTATACGCTTCAACAATACCATATCCTGTACCAAGAAAAATTTTCCCGTTTGAAACTGCAAGTTCAGATTTAAAAAGAAGAGGGCCCCCGGCTTTGACCTGCCAGTTAACCTTTCCGGTAGAATAATCTACAGAATATAGTACACCATCAACATCTACAGCATAAATATTATTCTCATATACAACCGGTTTTGATTCAAACCGTCTTGTAATTTTTTTGGACAGCAACACAGATCCGGTGCTGTTCAATACAACCACATGGCCGTTTTCAGAACAGAAAACTATTTTATCTTTGTAATAGAGCGGAGTTGAACTGATAGGAGTCGTCAAAGGTGTTACCCATTTAACTCTTTCAAGTTTTTTACTCTTCTGCATTGTCGCTGACAGAGTATATGTTTCCCCGGAATTTACTTTCAGTTTTGTACTGAAATCAGTATAGCCGGGTGCAATAATTCTTACAGATATATCAGCATCAGGACGTACTTCCTGTTTAAATTCAGTATAGGCTTTGAACTTCGAATCTATATATATCCGTCCTCCCTTAATTGGAGATTTAACAATCAGATATGTTTTCGTTACCGGGACTACCTCTTCTACAGATACAATAAATTTAGATGAATTGCTTTTCAGTATCTCACGGTTCTGATCATCGGTTAAGAGCACTCTCCAGTAATATGTACCGGCTGATTCAACCGGAGCTGTTCCGGTATTTCTGTCATTAAAATTTACAGTCTTTGCATCACTAAAGTCCTCTTTAGCAGAGAGCTGCAGTTTATAGCTCCCCTTTATCTCGCTTTTTCTCCAGCTGAACTGAACATCTTTTCTTTTCGCATCAGATTCCATTTTTATTTCATCATTGTCTGCAGGAGAAACCAGAGCAATATTTTCACTTGCAACTATTTCAAAATCCCCAATATTTGAATATGGAATTTTCTCTCCGGAAGGGACCTTGCCTTCAATTCTCCAGTAGTACTTACCTGAGGGTATATCCCTCTGTATTTCAGCAAAATTAACATTTCGATCCTGTCGTATAAGTTCACCAGAAAAATCACTGTTTCTGGATATTTCAACAGTATATGCTGAAAATGAAGGGTCATTATCCCAGTTGAATATAAGACCTTTGGTTTTTACAATTGCAGAATCTATTTTTTCACCTTTTCCAGGGCTGATTAATACCGGCGGATTTACAACCTTAAGTTTATCGATTTTGAACGAAGAAGTCTGGCCAGCCATAACAAGCTGTTCTCCTCCAATATTTATCCTGCTGTTTACTCTCCAGAAATATTCACCCTGATTGAGATTATCGACAGTAATACTTTTTAAAGGTGTAGTAATTCTGTTTACAGCTCCGGTAAAATTTTTGTCACCGGCTATTTCAAGCGTATAGTCTGTAGCAAGATCATCCTCACTCCATTTAAACAACACTGAATTCTGAGAACCGGAATGATTAACCTTCTCTTCCGGCTGAGGAGATATAAGCTTTACCGGATTTCTGAGAACGATGTTGAATTTGCCGGTTTCGCTGAATTCAGTCTGGTTGTTATCCGAATTTAGAGCTGAGATTCTCCAATAATAAACACCCTCTGCAAGTTCAGCTTTTGCTGTATTCTGCTGCAGCGATTTCTGTGATGAAATAATTTTTCTAAAAGATCTGTCTTTACTGATTTCCCATGTAATATTTTTAAAATTACCAATAAGTTCCCACAAAAACGAAACATCTGTTTTCTGAGCCTCACTGATAAAAAATCTGTTAGATGACGGCTCTTTCAGATCAAATTTAAGCTGAACAACACGTGTCTCCTGCCGATCTGATGAAATAACTGCTTTTTCATTAGTCTTAATCAATGTTTCAGCAGTACCGGATTTGACTTTTGCTGTTCCATCGGAAACAGTAAGATCGAGTTCCTGATTATCCAGCTGAGTTAGCTGTATATTACTTTTATCAATTGAAACAGTAGCATCCTGGGATTTTATATTAATAGCTGCAATATCGGTACCGGAAACCCCGCTCCTGTTTGCGGAAATCGATCCCTGTTCAAAATTGATATTGATAGCATTTTCAAGAGTAGACAGCATTATCATACTGTTCTCTTCAATATTTATATCTGTGCCATCGAGAAGATGTATTACAGCTTCAGATAAATCGGAAGTTCTGATAGAGTCATTATTATAGACAGGAAAGTTCTGATCAATCCCCTCCCATACGACCTGAGACTGATATTTTCTCTGGGCAACTTCACGCTTGAAAGTAATGGTACCTATTTGTTTAGCATCTCCCGCTTCAATCTTTTTATTAAAATCGGCATAAAGAAGAACTGAAAAAGTCGTTATGATAATAACACTGATACCTGAAAAAAGTATATCATTTGTCAATAATTTCATATTTCACTTCACCTTCTTCACCTGCTTCTGCAGTCGGTTTCCCTTTCATTTCAATGCCGACAAGTCTCCTCATTTCTTCAAGTGTTTGAGGTGACGACGGATCATCAAGTCTTCCAAGTACTGCATAAATCTGCTGCGGTTCACTCTTTCCTTTAACCTTTATCTGCTGCATAGGTTCAAGCCTGAAAATATCTTTTATCTCATGATATGTATCCGCAGAAACCAGAATATCTGTACCAAAAGGTTTATTCAACGATTCAATTCTCGATGCTAGGTTAACAGTATCACCGATAACGGTATACTCCATCCTTTCGTTTGAACCGATCTGACCAGCAAGAACCGGACCGGTATTCAATCCACAGCCGATCTTAATTATAGGTTTTTTATCTCCGCCGCGTCCTTTATTAAACTCAATAAGCTCCTTTCTCATCATAAGAGCGCCATTAACAGCATTCTCAGTGTCATTACCATGCGTTACGGGAGCACCCCATACGGCCATAACAGCGTCACCGATATATTTATCTACAACACCATTTGTCATGTTTACACAATTTACCATCCGGGTCATATATTGATTTAAAAATTCAACAACCTCTTCCGGTTCAAGCTTTTCAGATATCGCGGTAAATCCCCTGATATCCGAGAAGAAAACAGTTGCCTGCTTTCTTTCACCTCCAAGCTTTATTGTTCCTTTAAGAACCTGATCAGCAATCTCCTTGTTTACAAACTTGCCGAAGGCATCTTTCATACGCTCCCGTTCATCAAGTCCCTTACCCATCTCGACGAAAGACTCTGTCAGAACCCCAATCTCGTCACCGGTTGATGCTCTAACATCCACTTTAAAATTACCCTTTTCAATCTCCTTAGTCGCGCCTAAAAGAGTAGTAATTGGAGTTGTAAGAGACTTGCTGAAAAAATAAACAATAAGTATCGCTATATTAAGAACTATAATGGTAATATAAATATTTCTTCTCTGAATATTATAGACCTCCTGAAGTGCGAGATCTTCGGGTACGGAACTTATAACGCCGATTCCGCTGAAACCGATTTTCTTAAATGAACCGAAATGATAAATGCCCGACTCATTCTTATAACGGGTCTGGCCGTTATCAAGTTTGCTCTTCATCATCATATCTACAATTGGGAGATTTATGTAGTTTACATAATTAATTACAAGATTTGTATC
>PGXT01000002.1:13860-98766 GCA_002839285.1 Spirochaetae bacterium HGW-Spirochaetae-5
ATTGTTACAGCTACCACGGGCATACCGAATTTGCCCGAAACATTATGTACAACCGCTTCATCATTAAATGTTTTAATAAATTTTGCTGTGTTTTCAGTATTAATCTGCTGAAGAACATTCAGGTCAATATTGTTATCTTTAAAAAATTTATCGTTATATATAGTTTTATAAAAATCAATTTTATCATTATTCTTTCTACCGATTGCTACATAAAGAAAATCCTTGTCATTTGAGAAGAACAGATCTGTAAAAAGCCGCTTCTGCTGCTCGGTTTTAAACTCCTGAAGCATGGTCGTAGCCATGATATTAATTTTTTCAACAATTGCAGTAAAATCCGATTCTGTTTTAGAGGCTATTACCTGAGATATGGTAAGATTACTCTCTTTAACTCTTATCTCATTATCTTTCTTAAAAAAAATAGTCGCAAGAGATATCATCACTGCTAATGAAGTAACAATTATTATTGATATCATGGATATCAGTTTCGATCGGATTTTTAATCTCGAAAAAAAACTGAACTGCTTTCTGAAATCATTTTCTTCTACTGACATAAGCTAAACCGGTCCAAAAATTTATTTATCAGGCTATTATCAAATACAATAAATTGCTGATATGTCAAGCATAAACCTCAATAACTGCTTATATTATATATATTCAAATCTGTAGTCCTATGCAAGCATTTCTTACAATGATTCTGATATTTATTATGGCGGCGGTTTATTTTAGGGGGGCCCAGCGCTTCGCATACGCACCCCCGAAAATAATTTGCTGCCTTTTTTATTGTAAATATTTACTGATTCAGCTCCGGCTGAAAAATAACCGATGGTATTAATGCACCAGGGGAACCCGGGTGATTTTTTCTCTTAAGACCGGCTAACAAAGGAGAATTCTAAATAAAAATCACTATTTATTAATAAATATTTAATATTTATATTGATAAGTTTTGCATAATTTTAAAACTGTGGGACATGGGACTTGAATTGAATCATATCGAAGAAGACGGAGTCGACGTTTTTTACAGAATAAACGGTGTCGGGAATAAACCGGCTATCCTTTTCATACATGGACTCGCCGGAGACTCACGTTTTTTCCATAATCAGCTTAGATACTTCGGGAATTCATACAAAACCATAGCCATTGACCTGCCGGGTCATGGACGGTCTTCATATATTTCCGGACAGACAATAGAAATATACAACAAAAGCATTGAAACCGTTCTAAAGAAAGAGAATATAGACTCCTATATTCTTGCGGGGCACTCCATGGGCGGAGTGATATGCATTGAAAATTACCTGAGACATAAGGATAAAATT
Source organism: Spirochaetae bacterium HGW-Spirochaetae-5 (assembly GCA_002839285.1). GTDB lineage: Bacteria > Spirochaetota > UBA4802 > UBA4802 > UBA5550 > WRGT01. The sequence continues at coordinate 15,174 of PGXT01000002.1, forward strand.
AAAGCCATGATCCTTATATCAACTTCATCGACGATACCTGTGAGCAAAACACTTATAGATTCTTCAATAAATGATTTCAATAAATTTTTCAACAAAATGCTGCCGAGAATATTCCATAAAAAAGCAGGCATATTTATACTGGCTGCTCAGAAAAACATAACCAAAGAGCAGAAAAAAATAGTTACGGGTGACCTGAAGTTATGCTCAGAAATAAACTACTCAGATCAATTGAGCGAAATTACAATACCTGTACTGCTGGTTGCAAATAAGTTTGATAGAATGATACCATCATATATGACAGAAGATATGAAGTGGAAGATCCGTGATTCTAAATTTGTAGTTTTTAATGACGAGGGTCATGTCCCGTTCTTTGAGAACAGCGGTGAATTCAACATGGAAATAGAAACTTTCATTAAATCCATTCTGTAATAACCGCGTACAACTTATCCCGCAACGAAACATGTTTAAAAATAAAAAATACGGGCATTTTACCCGTATCTAATTAAAGCTTTAAGTCTATACCACTGAAGCCTTCGGCAGCCGGATATGCAGAATTTTTTATATAGAGAAATTCAGAAATTAATGCTGATTAAGACTACTTGAATTCGTTATATAAAACATTAAGTACCAGTTCAATCTCCTTATCTGTGGCTTCAATTTTTTCTTTCTCAAAAGTCTCTTTGATTTTAACTTTGTCAAAAGATGGATCTGCGCTTTTAAGCTCAACTATCCGTTTAACCACAGAAGCTTTAACAGGAGTATTTCCGAATCCCAGGAAACCGCTATTCTGGAAATAAAGAACAGATTTAATCAGTTTATCCTGACTGTCCTGAAGAACCGCCATACTGCTTTCAAGTTCATTCAGCTTCTGAAGAAAATACTCAGGCTCTCTTTTTTTAAGATAAGCAATCGGATCATCTAACGCTTCTTTCATTCTTTTGCAGAGTAGTTCTTCTTCAATGAATTTATCATTGAGTCTTAGAAATATATCATTTTTTGTTATTCTGAAATTATATCTCAATGCATAATCATAAAAAAATGTCATTCCTCCGGGCATATAAGGAATAAAATCATTATCAGAAAATTTAAAAACAGATGGTATCACCAGAATTTCAAGAGTTTCGCCATTGATAAAATAATCGATATTATCAGGCTTCATGTATTTCCATTCTGAAAACTTTTTATTTAACTCAACAATTTTTTCAGCCCAGGTATCCGTCAGTTCACCTTGAAATCTGATTTTTATTGAAGTGGAATTGTCATCTTTCAATACTAAATAATTTTCATCACCTTTTAAACCGGAATCTGTCTCTTCAAATCCGGCTCCCGCCCAGTCATATGCCATTGCATTGGAGACCAGCATTAAAAAAAATATAAAAATATAAAATCCTTTCATTTTCATCTTAAACCTACTTAACCTTAATTAGTATTCTATCAAATGGTCTCATCCTATTAGAGCCCGCCAGACTGACAACTTTAGCTTTCATACCATCGGCAGTACGATAAAACTCAATCTGTCCGATATACTTATCATCTGTCCTGAATACAAGCCCTGTACCGCCCTCTTTAACCGTGAGCAGTCTATTAATATGTATAGAGATTTTAGATGGATTTTCCGCGGAGATAATATATCCGCTCTCAGGTCTCTCTTTCAAAACAGCATCAAGAGCAGTTTTATAATCTTCGATCTGTGAATTTTTTAATCTGACGGTTGAGACAAGACCAAACCAGAGATTTTCATAATCATTTACAATTGAGGAGGACAGATTATCAATACTCCTCAGTGCAGGGGGGACAGAGTTTTCATAACCGACACCGATGAGTCTCTGCACAAGCATATCATGCTCACCAATTTTCAGACGCAGATCATCAAAACGTTTTCTGCTTATGACATTCTCTTTCTGAAACAATTCATCGTAATCTCTTAAATTTTTTACTTCATTCTTCTTACTGTTTTTATCAATATTTGATTTGAAATCAGCAGTTGAAAAAACAGGATTATACCTTAATATTAAATAGTTAATATATCTGTTGTAGTAATCGGCCATTGCAGCAAGACCGCTTTGAGATGAATCTGAAAGGCTCTTCATCTTCATCGCATAGACCTTATTCTCATCTCCGATATTTCCGGATTCTTTTTTTGCTTTTTCGAGTTTCAGCTCTTCCGCTCTTTTTTCAGCCTGGATTCTGCTGATCTGACTACGCTTTTCGCTGATTTTAGCTTCATATTGAGCTCTTACACCATTAATTTCACTCTTTTCAGCATTTTTCAGCTCCTGAATTCTCTCCCGTGAAGCAGATGGGGACATTCCCTTATCAAGAATTGCATTTTCTCTGACTAAATACCGGTTATTGATCTCGAGAATTTTATTCTTCATCTCCACAATAAGAGACTGAAGTTCATTATTCCGGATCTGAATATTGTTTTCAGCAAGCCTGGATGAGTTCAGAATCTCCTTAAGCCTGAGATCGTTAAATTCAGTAATACTGATATCTATATTCTTATCCTTTTCACCTGTATAATATGTAAAAACAGATACAAAAGCTATTATCAGTAATATAAATACCAATACAATAATAAAAACCAGCCAGTTTTTATTCTTTCTGGTCTTTACAAATTCATCCTCAAGGGAGTAAACCTCTGAGCCGCCGTCAATATTAGCTATCTCTGCCGGCAGGAATTTAGAATTGAGTGTTAAGTCTTTTTTTACTTCGTTGTCATTTGCCATACACCATTCCAGTTACTCGGACATTTTTCCTGAGTCCTTTCTTTGAATATATCTGCAAGCTTGAGGCTGCATTTACTCAATTGTTTACGGGCATCAGCCCATTTACCATTATAATAGAGTTCAAGAGCCAGTTCAAAAGCTGCTATATTCTTTTTAAATTTTTCATCCATCTCTGACTCAAGAATCGGCCAGTAGACTTTCTGAGTTTTAGTCTTCCCCTTAACCATGACCCGGTCAAGTTCAAGGAAGTATATCCCGTGATTTTTAACATTCTGTTCAATATCATCTTTAACGTATTCAGAGCAGATAACAGGGACTTTATATATCCTTGTTAAGCCTTCCATTCTTGAAGCAGCATTAACATTGTCCCCTATTACAGTATTTGTCATACGCACATAGGAACCGAGAGTTCCGTAAAAAACACTCCCTCCGTCAATTCCGACACCGATTTCAAGAAGCACCGCTTTATAAATCTGCAGCTCCTCTTTGGAAAGTTTACCCTTCTCCTCTTCAAGCTCGGTCTTTATTTTATCCATTCTCAGCCTGAGAAGTTCTGTTACCTCATGAAGCTTATAGCCGGATAATACCGCCTGATATGATTTATTTTCATTAGTATCATCAAGTGCACCATACACAGCAAGAAGAGCATCTCCGATTATTGAACCGATAACACCGTCATACCGGATTATCTCCCTGATGGCTCTATCATAATGCATGTTTAAAAGTTTAATTATATCATTACCAAGAGTTTCAGTAATGAATGTAAAACTCTTTATATCCGTGAATAGAATCGTAAGCTCGCGTTTTGTACCCTCCAGCTTAACCTCTCTGTCTTTATAAGCCTTAGATACAACGTCCTGATTCGCAAATTTTTCAAAAATATTAACAAGATTACCAACAGTATTAGAGAGAGAGTTAAATGCTGTTCCCATATATGTTATATCATCATTTGTCGCGCCTTTAAGATCAATGAGTGTAAGCTCCTTGGTCTCGATCATCCTCATAATAGAATTGGTTATAACATCTATGAAACGGAGTATTCTTCTTAAAACAAAAATACCGATAAATGCCGAAATCAGTGTTATAAAGACGATTATTATACTGACCTGAAAAAATATAACCTTTGATTCTTTGAAAAATTCATTCTTCTCTTCACCGCGGAGAATAAACAGATCCCATTTCTGATTATATTTAAACATTCCGAAATAGGCTTCATTATTGAAAACAAAATTCAGGTGCCCTTCACTCCCCTCGCCGTCTTCACTTTTAATATTTGAAACCATGTAATCTATAGCAGACTGATCCTCGAACTTCTCATACCGCTGAACTTTTGAAGCCTGAAACTGAAGAGAGCCATCTTTTTTAATACCGAGAACAACGGCTTTAGTATTTTTAACTTCATTGAGCCCTTTGTTCTCAATACTTTTCATCGATTCATCAAATTTCTGGTCAAATATGTATATTTCGTACTGATTGTTACAGTAGGAATACATGGTCTTCAGGTCTTTAATCAACAACTGATTCATCAGTTTAAGGAGCTCGGAGCGGTTGAACAGCAGATTAACGTAATTTGAAGCCAGATTTGATAAAAGAATAAAAAGGGTGAAAGTAAGGACAATCTTTGTTGTTACTCTAACTACCCTTGTATTATTTACTTTCCTTCCTAACATATCCCTTTTACCCCGTTGTTTATTTATACTTAATGGCTAAATATGCGAAATTCTTTAACAATAATGTTTTCTATAATAGATAATTATGTATAGTAAAAAGCCCTTCTGCGCGAATGTCAAGCCATTTACATAAAGAGTGTCCCATTGATTCATATTAGTGTAAAAAAAGATAAAAAACAAAAAATATTTTTGTCTTCATAAAAAAAATCAATTACCGATAATTCTAACAGATACCCGTAAATTGATTTTTACTCATTAAGAGGTTACATAATATGAACACAAATGCGATGCCGGCAGAAGCGATTTCGATCTACAACAGAGCTCTGGAAAAAACAAACAGAGGAGATCTGCCAACAGCTATTTCTGAATACCAGAAAGCGATCAAGATGTACCCCTATTTTATTGAAGCTTATAATAATATGGGTGAAATTTATTCCATTATGGGCAAAAGCGAACTTGCAATTACCACTTATAATAAGGCGCTTGATATAGAGAAGAATTTCAGAGTACTTTTAAATCTCGGGGTTGAATATTATAACTCAGGTAATTACAACGCAGCTCTTACTTATTTTCTTGATTCAATTAAGCAGAAGCCCGATTTCCTCGAAGGGAATTACTACACCGGTCTCTCATTCTACAATCTTAAGATGTTTGATAAAGCGGAAAACTATCTACGGATTGTAATTTCTGCTGATAGAAAACATATTAAAGCTAACTATATGTTATCCCATATTTATTATGAGCGAAAGGAGTATTCACGTGTAATAGAGTGTCTCGATGCTATATGGGATATTGCCGACGATAAAAGCTTTATCAACCGATACTACGGTTTCTGCTGCTTCCATGTGGGGAGATACAATGATGCTGTAAAATACCTGAAAGAAGCTGTTTCGATGCATCCCGAATATGATAAATTCAAACTTTACCTTGAAGGTCTCACTTATGAGAACAAGATTAAGGAGATTGGAGATGTTGATGCTGCAATCAGAGTTCTGGAGGATCTTATGATGAAAAACTCTCTCCACCTGAAAGACGTTACAAGGCTCAGCATGCTTTATGTTTTCAAAGGGGAGAGCCGCAAAGCGGAGGAAATAGTAACAGAATACAAAAAGCATATGCTTTCTCAGAAAAAATAGTGTAATTTAAAATTGACTTATACCCCGGATTGCCGCATTATTGCGGCAATTCCTGTTTTAAAGGTGAATTAATCATGATTGAGGGATCCGATTATCAGAGAACAATCGCTATTATGTGCAGAGATTTTCTGGATCAGGTAGATGATATACCCGGACTTGCAAATGAGAACGATCTGCTGGACAGAATCACATCAGTAATTATTGAAGACGGAGATGATAATCTTTTCCATATAAGAAATCTGCAGAATCACCTTTACAAATATGAACTGAAGCTTCTTTCACTATACTCAAAAAATCCCGATAACACCAGACTCGATGCATTATACAGAAAATCAGCAAGCCTGAAGGAGATGTGCGCAAATCTCACAGAGAAAACCGGCGATTAATATCACCGGGATCAATCGGCCGGAATTTACTCAGAACAGATACGGAAACTCCCCTTTCTGATAAATTCTATGAGTTCAGTACTTACACCTGTTCCATCCAGAGACATGGCAAGATAAATAGTGTCTTCGTATTGTACAACCTGATTCCGTTTTTCTATATAATTCCCATCCCACTCTTCTGATTCATTTTTTAAAGAAATAAAGACAAACATCCAGTGCCCGGTTTCATCTGAATCAAAGCATTGATCATTTGTCTCATAGATTATATCGAAAAAAGTACCGTCAGGACCCCAGTCATTTTCTTCGGCTATCCGGACCGCTTCGATCCATTCCCTGTCATCACAATAATAATATTCAGATGTTTCAATATTTAACAGATGATAAGCCATTTATTCTAAACCCCCAGCCTTCTTGCGTGTGAGACAAATACATCCTCAAGAGTAGCGGAAATTTTTTCAATTCTAAAATCTGTAATCCCCGATACCTTTAAAAATCTGCTCAAAACGCTTTTCAGTTTATACTGTTTAGCGCATAAAATATGTATATCGCTGCCGAATATTGCAGCTTCCTCAATAAAATCAAGCTTTGAAATTATGTCAAAGACTTTAATAAAGTCAACAGTCTGGAGAGAGTAGACACTGTACGGCAGATCGTTCTTAAGTTTATCCGGTGTGTCAAGTGCAATGATTTTACCGGCAATTACAAGAGCCATACGGTTACAGTGTTCAGCTTCATCCATATAGTGTGTTGTTACAAATATTGTCTTCCCTTCACGCGAAAATTCGTAAATCAGCTCCCAGAAATTCCGCCTCATCAATGGATCGACTCCGGAGGTCGGTTCATCTAAAAAGAGAATCGGAGGATCATGAAGTATTGCACCTCCAAGCGCAAGACGCTGTTTAATCCCGCCGGGAAGAATATCAACAGGTGCATCCATCCGGTCTCCGATACCGGCCATCTCCCTTACATAACCGATCCGTTCCTTTAGTTTCTTCCCGGAAAGGCCGTATATGCTGCCGAAAAATTCAAGATTTTCACGGACAGTAAGATCGTGATAAAGGGAGAACTTCTGAGACATGTAGCCGATTGTGTTTTTAATACTGTTCTGTTCTTTTACAATGTCATATCCGGAAACTGTCCCTCTCCCTTCGGTGGGAGATAGAATCCCGCAGAGCATCTTAATCGTCGTGCTTTTGCCGGCTCCGTTAGGACCAAGGAATCCGAAGATCTCCCCTTTCCGGACAGAAAAATTTACATTATCGACTGCTGTAAAATCATCGAACCGTTTTGTAAGATTCTGCACCTCAACAGAAAATTCCATTATTCAAACCTCCTGTTAAATCGCCTGACACTGAAATAGATCAGCACAGAACCAAGCATTGTCAGAGATAACAACTCGGGCCACAAAACCTGAACCCCCACGCCTTTAAGAAATATTCCGCGGATAATTGTCATAAAATAACGCATGGGATTTAAATATGTTATATACTGAAAAATTTCAGGCATTGCATAAATCGGAAAAACAAATCCCGAAAGCAGAATCGCCGGAATGAAAAATAGAAATGTTGAAAGCATTGCCTGCTGTTGAGTCTGCGAAACAGTTGAAATAAAAAGCCCGACGGACAAAGTGCAGATTATATAAAAAATACTCGAAATAATAAGAAAAACAAAGCTTCCGTTAAACGGAACCCTGAACCAGAGAATCGCAATTACTGTAATTAAACATATCTCAACAATACCGATGACTGCAAAAGGGAGGGTCTTCCCGGCAACAAACTCAACTGGTCTTAAGGGGGAAACTATTATCTGTTCAATTGTACCGCTCTCCCTCTCCTTAACAACCGACATAGACGTAAGCATTATTGTTATAAGAGCAACAAGCAGCCCGAGTACACCGGGAAGATAAAAATTCCGGCTTGTAAGATCGGGGTTAAACATGACCCTCTCTTTTATCAGCAGAGACTCTTTTAATCCCCCTGCTGCATTACCGCGGCTGAGAAGTGTCAGTCCGATTTTCTGTGAAAGATAATCCAGAGAAAAATCTGATGATATCTGATTTACATAAGCCGTAATTACAGATGCCCTGCTCGAATCGGTCCCATCAAGTATTATCTGAAGCTCTGCTGTTTTTCCGGATAGGAGATTTTTTTTAAAGCCACGGGGAATATGCATAAACATATCGGCCTCTCCGGTATCGAGAAGATAATCCGCCCCATCGGGTGAATCCAGTGATGCATAATATTTAAAATATCCGCTTGCTGTAAATCTGTTTATCAGTTCACGGCTTTCACTGGTTCTGTCGCTGTCAAGAATCACCATCTTTACTTCGGAAATATCCGTATTGACTGCATATCCGAATATAAGAAGCATAAGCACCGGTGAACCGAAGAGCATCATCTTCATACGCTTGTCACGGAGTATCTGTTTAAATTCTTTCACCATGAGACTTTTAAGTATTGATGGTCTTAACATTAAGTTTTTCATATTACTCATCAATTATCTCCAAGCTGAAGTTTGAGCTTATTTGCACAGATAACCAGCACAAGAATTGTAAACACCAGAAGAAATACAATCTGCGTCCAGAGCATTGCAGCACCGACCCCTTTAAGGGCAATCCCCTTTACTATAACAATGAGATATCTTGCAGGGATCAGATAAGTTATACCCTGAAGCAGCAGCGGCATATTCTGAATTGGGAATATAAATCCTGAAAGAATAAATGACGGAAGATATGTAACTACCATTGCAACCTGTACGGAGAGTACCTGAACTTTTGTCGCTGTAGATATAAGTATTCCAAGTCCAGTAGTACCTGTAAGGAACAGCAGCGCAAGAAGATAGAACTCTGCGAAGCTCCCTTTTATCGGCACATCAAAAAGAAAATATCCCACGGAAGCAGTCATCAGTACATCGAAAAGCCCGATAAACAGATAAGGTATCATCTTACCGGCAATGAGTTCCCATGAACGGACCGGTGTTGTCATCAGCGTCTCCATGGTACCACGCTCCCACTCACGGGATATTGTAAGAGATGCAATAAGTGCTGATATTATCGCAAGAATAAGGACAATAAGACCGGGGATGATAAAATTTTTACTCTGCAGTTCCGGATTATACCATATTCTGTTCCGGATATCAAGGGGCAGATCGAAAGATGATATCCCCGCGTTATTAAGTTCCCTGATCTTTGCTTCTATGTTAAAATTTGCAATTATTGTCTTTACATATCCAATAGACACGGTGGCCGATGTGGAATCGGAACCATCTACAATCAATTGAATATCTGTTTTATCCCCGGTGTTAATATTCTTCCCGAAATTTCGCGGAATTACAAGAGCGAGAGTGGAACCGCCTTCATCTATTGCCTTATCAATATTCTTATAATTATCGGTATACTCGACAATATCAATATATTCAGTATGGGTAAACTCCTGAATCAGATTCCTGGATTCCGTACTCCGGTCCTGATCAAAAACAGTAAGTTTAACGTGCTTGACATCAACAGTCAACGCGTATCCGAAGAGAATTATAAGGAGCGCCGGTGCAAGGAGAGAGAGAATAAGACTGCGGAAATCTCTTCTGATCTGAAGCCACTCCTTGTCCGCTACTGCAGCTATCCGTACCAATGATTTCATATCAGCCATTATCTGCCACTATCTCCATGAAACAGTTTTCAAGAGTGGGGACTTTAATCGTTACTGATGAGACATGAATTTTTTCCTTTTCAAGGATTCTTTTAATCGCTTCTTTTTCCTTTACTCCCGATGAGACAAATATTTTCAAAGAGTTGCCTTCTCTTATTATATTATTATTCTTAAGGTGTTTCATCATAACCTCTTCTGCTCTCCATACGTTATCCGTGACAATTTCAAGCATCACCCCGCCAATAGTTTTCTTAATATCAGATGGTTTACCGTTACGAAGAAATTTACCCTTATCCATCATGGCGACACGGTTACACCTTTCTGCTTCATCGAGATATGCAGTACTTACAACAATTGTTACACCATCACCAAGGAGAGTATAAAGAATTTTCCAGAACTCTCTGCGTGAAACAGGGTCAACACCATTAGTCGGCTCATCAAGCAGGATCAGATCGGGGCTATGAATAAGAGAACATGCCAGACCTAGTTTCTGTTTCATCCCGCCGGAGAGTTTCCCGGCCAGTCTGTCTTTAAATGGCCCCAGTCTGCTGAAGTCATAAAGCGCCGGGATTCTTTCCTTTATCTCTTTTTTCGATACACCGAAAAGTCTTCCGAAAAAAAATATATTCTCTTCAACTGTAAGATCTTCATACAATCCGAAACGCTGAGGCATGTATGCAAGGTTCTCTTTTATCCGATAGAGATTGCTCTGAATATTTTCGCCGTTGATTTCAACAACACCGCTTCCCGGTAAAAGTATACCGGACATCATCCGGAGCAGTGTGCTCTTCCCCGCGCCGTCAGGTCCCACTATGCCGAATATCTCGCCCTTCTGTACCTCAAAGCTCAAGTCATCAACAGCGGTTATATCACCGAATCTCTTAGTGATATTTTTTACAGCAATCACTTTGTCTCTCCGGATGTTATTATTTCGGCATCTGCCGGCATTCCCGGTTTTAGAATCAATTCCGGATTCTCTATCATAACCTTCACAGCAAAAACCAGTTTAACTCTTTCATCTTTAGTCTGAATAGTCTTTGGGGTAAATTCTGCTTTATTGGATATAGAGACTATCTTTCCGGAAAATGCTCTATCCGGAAATGAATCGATGTAAACTTTTACAGACTGTCCGATCTTTACAAATCCAAGTCTCTTTTCATTAACATAGATGTACATCCATGGCCTGGTAAGATCGGCAATTGTAAGTATTGGTGTTCCGGGGAAAGCCATCTCTCCGACTTCAACGTTTGTGTCGAGAACTGTTCCCCCGATTGGTGAATAGATTACAGCGTTTTCAATTGTTGCGCTCACCTGATCATACCCCGCCCGGGCCATACGAAAGGCAGCCTCGGCATTATCAAGATCCTTACGCGAAATCGATCCGCTTTTATAGAGATCCTTCACCCTGGCGTAATTTTTTTCAGCATTATCAAAATTAGCTTTTGCCGACAGACGCTGAGCAGAAAGCTCTTCATAGGCAAGCCTTGCCACAAGATCACCGGGATTTACATCTGAACCCTCCGGCTTAGGGAGCCCGGCAACCCGTCCGGCAATTTTGGAACTGATTTTTATCTCAGTAACTTCAATAGTACCCGATCCTGATATTACATCTGAATCGCTGGTCAATTTACGGAAAATCTCAAAGTATAGAGTGGAAACAATCAGTATTATTCCGAATACAATCAGTGGAATTTTTTTCTTTTTCATCAGTTTACCTTCTCAAAAATTATTGAATAATCAGTAAGCCCTGTCTCTTTCTTCAGTTCAGCCAGAGCCGTGTAATATGAATTTATTGCATTAATATATCCGGTCTTTGCAGATGTCAGAGCAAATTCAGAAGTAAGCAGTTCGGAATTTTTTATGACACCGGCACGAAAACTCTCCCTTGCAATTCTTACACCCTCCTCGGCCGTTTCAACATTCTCTTTCTGCGACGCAATAGTTAGACCTGATGTAATCAGTTTTGAATAACCTGAACTTATATTTATTGAAATAAGCCGTTTAAGCTTCAAGAGCTCTTCCTGATTCTGCTTAACTGAAAGATCAGCCTCCTTTGAGAACGACCTGTTTGAGTCCGCACCGAACAGCGAGCCCCATCTGTATGTTGCAGCAACTCTAACCTGCCAGTTATTCTGCCACTGATCGTCTCCGGACAGCTGTGAAAAATCAGGTGCAAATGGTCCGCTGATCCCGGTATCAATGCTGTTAGGGTCACTCTTTGTCATCCCGTAATATCCGCCGGCTGAAAATGTCGGCCACAGATAATATGAATCGTAAATGTTCCCCTTATGCTGTGATGCCTGTATATTTTTCTCAATCTGAATAAGTTCCGGCCGGTTCTTGAGCGCAGCGGATGTGAGAATTTCAATTTTTTTATTAATATCCTCATCGGAAACTTTTTGGATATTTTTCTCCAGTATCGATAGATCCGCTTTAAATGTTTCAGTGCTGCCGAGGATATAGTTGAACAAATCAAGAGCTGTTCTGTAATTATTCTCAGACTCAAGGAGTAACGGCTGCTGACTATTCAGCTGGACCTTCGCCTGAAGAAGATCAAACTTCGGGATGCTCCCCGTTGAATACATATTCTGAACATCTTTTACATTCGACTTAAGCAGGTCTATCGATTCCTTTCGAAGTGCAATCATCTCCTCGGCAAGTATAAGAGAGAAGTAACTTTTTATAACTGCAAATTCGGTCTCCGCCCGGATTCTCCTTACCTCCTCTTTTGATGCAACGTATGACTTTCTGGAAAGCTGAAGCGAATTATAAAAGATACCGGGATTAATCCCGAATTTCAGCTGAACAAGTTTAATGTCAACCTGCCCGTCAGAGAGACTCATGAAACCCTTCTCTGCGCTCTGTCTTGTAAGGGCCGCTTCAGATTCAAGTACCGGAAAGAGCTCGCCCCATACTGCTTTTACCTTTTCATCCGCCTGTTTCAGTTTTAACTCCGCGATTTTATAATCATGGTTATTTGCAAGTGCTGTATTTACCGCATCCTGCACTGATAATATTTTCATCTCACTCGAAACAGCATAAGCACTTAAACAAAAGTAAAACACCGCTGTATTCAGAAAAAAAAGAATTTTTATTTTCATAAATTTTCACCCTTAAGTTCCAGACCGTTTTTTAGAATTTTAAAAAAGTTTTCTTTATAGGCATCAAGATAGCCATCCTTAAAAATAAGTTTAGCAAGATCGGTTCCGTCCAGTGGAATACGTATTATATTAAAAAATACAACGCCGCCGATAATCTGAAGAAAAGTATAAAATGGATTTAACTCTCTCATACGCCCCTCCTCTATTGCTGAATTTATAAGGGGAGCTACAATTGAAAAGACAGGGAGAACAAGATTGGGAAGAGCAATCTTTTTAAAATACTCCCCACCGCTGGCGATCTCTCTCATCATAATCTGAAAAAAACTTTTGTCAAAACCGTCCAGCATATCCATGTATCTGCTTATTATTGAATTCAGAACATCCATGGGATCCCCCTCTGCCACAGCGGCATCCCTTATCTGAGTAAAAATATTTGATGTAATATCCTTAAGAATCCGTTCGTAAAGCTGTTCCTTGCTTTTGAAATGATAGTAGATCATGGCCTTGTTCACTTTAGCTTTTTCGGCAATTGTATCGACCCTGGCACCTGCATAACCAAGCGCCGCAAACTCCTCAACAGCTGCTGAAATTACTTTCTCTTCACTGCTCATATTATCTTTTGTTTTCATTAATTATCTCTCATTTCTGTTCAGTTTTAATTATAAGCTCTCTTTTCCAGTATTTCCATCATGCTCTGACCCCAAACAGAGCATGATGGAAATATCTGCTATGACCCTTTTTATTATATTGTATTTATTAACTAACTATTTAGTTAATAAAAGTCAAGTATTTATAGATCTTTTTATAAAAAAATTAACGTTAATCCTTAATTTTTTAAATAAAACGGCTTAGAAACCGGCAATATCTGCCCTGAGCCGAATTTCAGGCTTAAGGGGAATAAATTTCACCGCCGGATTATTATAGCATTTTACGATTGAATTAGTACATGGTCACTGCGAAGCATGAAATGCTGAGGCAGTCTGTTTTGTAAATTACCTGTTTTATATAATGAAAAAATGTTCCAAAAACAGATTGCTTCACTTCTTTCGCAATGACACTGTTCTAATCATTTCGTTAACCGCTATAGTTCATACAAAAAAAATTTCCTATGAATTGAAAGTAATTGTATTTTTTTTAATGAATATCTTATAGGCTATTTAAGGGAAATACTGAAAACTCAGCTTATACAGGGTTCCCTTCGGTTCAGAAACAGAGTTTCCCGAAAAACCCAAAATATAATTATTTTGCATGAAGAGAATTTATGAAAAAAATATGCGTCTTCTGCGGATCAAGCTCCGGCAAAGATCCTGTTTATTCAAATGCAGCTTTAGAAATAGGTGATTATTTCGTTAATAACTCCATATCTCTTGTTTATGGCGGAGGAAATATCGGGCTTATGGGGACCATTTCATCATCTGTAATGGATAAGGGCGGGCACGTTATCGGTATCATACCGGAGATGATCCATGAAAATGTTTCGCATAAGGGAATTTCCGAACTTATTGTTGTAAAGACAATGCATGAACGTAAAGCTTTGATGTACAATATGTCTGATGCTTTCCTCTGTCTTCCCGGAGGAATCGGTTCTCTGGAGGAACTGCTTGAGGTTTTTACCTGGCTTCAACTCGGTTATCATTCAAAACCTGTAATGGTGATGAATATCAACGGTTTTTACAACAACCTCTTAAAACAGCTTGAGTTTATGGTTGAAGAGGGATTCTTAAAAGAGGAACATCTCTCCAATCTGATAGTAAGAGATAATCCTGACAATCTGCTTGATCATATGTTTACAGCAGATATTCATTACAACAGCAAATGGGATGAAAATGACAATCGAAACAAAAAATGATATAATTGAACTTCTTGATAATAATATTATCGAAGTACTGAACGATAACAACAGACTTTCATCGGGTAAAGTAATCAGAAGAGTAAGCAGTACAAAAAATCAGCAGGGTCAGTTTGCCGGTTTTGATAATGACGGCGGATTGATTCTTATTAATGTGATAGATATGTCTTCATCAGATTTTACCGCTGAAGCCGGCATAATAAGACCCGCGAAGGATGACACATTATACTGCTGCACTACTTCATTTTCAAAGAATAAAAAATCAGCCGAAGCGATGGAGGTATTAGCAGCCTGGCCGCTTTACAAAAAGAATCCGGAACTGCATCTGCCCATGGAGACTTTTTTCAGATCGTCCTTCTCACCGGAATATATTCTATACCTGAAAAAAAACGATATGCTCGATACAGTTTTTATCCCCCTGCAGCAGAAACTTAAAATCGGGAGATATGTTGAAGTTATAAACTGGGATAATATCAGAAAAGAGAAATTTCACGAGCACCTTAAAGCTTTAAAGCCCGGGGAACATATTACCTATATTGCACTTATCCCTCAGACCACAAGTTATGCTCCGAAATTCTATTCAATAGGGACAAAGCCTCATGAAGTTACTCATTACTCTTTGCGGAGCGAAGGTTTTAATTTTAAACCGACTCACGGAGGACACATAAAAGCCGATAAAAATGAAAAAGGTATTGTATATTATGTAGATGCAGGTTCAAATTTTATCGGCAAAGGGATCAAGACAAAACTGGAAACAGCGGAAAGCATAAGCAAAGCCCTTAAGCGGGAATACAAGGATTACATTTTCATCCCTCTTGAAGGGAGAGGCGCATTCGGAACAGAACAGAGTTATTAAAAGGAAAAATAAATGGATAGCATATCAAGACTATATTGCGAATCACTAAAACTCAGAGCATACACAGTAACATCACTTGACATCACCAGAGAGATCACATCTCTGCATAACACCACGCCAAACTCAACAGTAGCCCTTGGCAGGACTATCAATGCTGCTGCACTATTGAGTGCAACATTAAAACCTCAAACTAACCAGAGTATACTTATGAAGTTTTCCGGAAGCGGGCCTATCGGCGAGGTGCACGTTCAGGTTGACGCATTCGGAAACCTCCGCGGCTACATAGCTAATCCAATGGTTGACATTACAGATGAGTTCGAAAAAATAAGTTTTTCAAAAGCAATCGGCGCGGGGCTTCTTACCGTCATTAAAGATACGGGAGGCAAAGAACCATACACCAGCGTTACTCCGCTTATGAACGGAGAAGTGGCTGCAGATCTGGCATATTATCTTGTCTCTTCAGAGCAAATCCCCTCCGCTGTTATGATTGGACTGAACATAAACAAAGATGGAGAGATAATCTCTTCCGGAGGAATACTGATTCAGACATTTCCCGATACAGATATATCTGTAATCGAAAAAGTTGAAGAGAATATAAAAAAAATGGACCGCCACCTTGGAGACAGACTACATCACGGGGAGAATATCTATTCAATAGTGGAGGAACTATTCGATCATCATAAAACAGAACTCCTAAGCACAACACCTCTTGTGCACAAATGCAGATGTTCACACGAAACTCTTTTCAATTTAATGCGGACCTTCCCGAAAGAAGAGATTGAAGACATGATCGAAAAGGATGATGGTGCTCTCATTACATGCACTTTCTGTGCTAAAGAATACTCTTTCAGCAGAGATGAACTGACGACCCTTATTTAAAATTCAGTAATAAATCCTGAACTGGTTTTCAGATCAGGATTTACCCAACCTTCATATAAATAAACACTTATGCGGTTTTTATATGAAGGAAAAAATCCGGACATGAATAAATCTTGACATCAAATAATAATCTGATTTTATTAGAAATCCGGTGAGGTATGATTGCTTGAGAACTCTGATAATGCTTTTAATACTGTTTACTGTATCTTCTGCATCTGCTTCTGAGATACAGCTCCTTGATAAGGATATGTATCTCAGAAGCGGATTTGATGCTGAATGGACAACCCTGCAGCAGTTTGATGCATCGTGGACAAAACTTGCGGCTGACCCATCAAGAAAAAAAATGAGAATTGCCGACCAGCCTCTCCCGGATCTCCCGAAAAGATCTTTTCTTTCTCTTAAAACAATCAAACCTCAAAACTTTACACTTATTATTCCATTCGTTAACCAGAACAGCTATACATCACCCGGATTATATATTCACCGCATGGGGAATAACTGGGAGGTTTACTTAAACGGCAAACTGATTAAAAGCGAGGTCAACCTTGACAATGAAGGGAATATTACAAAAAAACGGAATCTAAGACATATCCATATACTCTTCAACAGTCAGTATCTCAAACAGGGTAAAAATGTTCTTGCTGTAAGGATTATCGGAGATCCCACAAATATTGAAAATGGAATCAGTCTTTTTCCGGTATATATAGACGAAAATGAATCAATAATAGCAAAAGCGTCGGAGATAACGACTCTCATGCTGATTTTTACTTATCTTGTATTCGGTATTTATCACATTTTTCTATATATAAACAACCGGAAAGAGCTGTACAATCTGTTCTTTGGCCTTGTGAGCATTGAGTTTTTTCTATATATATTTTTCCGGACACATATTGTTTATTCAATAATTCCTTACAGCGATGTTGTAATAAAGGGCGAGCTGACAATTCTTTATACCATAATCCCCACTTTCGGTGCATTTGCCGGGCTTATTGTAAAAAAGAAAATTGAAACAATAACTAAAATCTATGCGGCTTTCTACCTGCTTCTGATACTGATTACCATACCGGCACCGGAGGCTTTTCAGGAGGATATTCTGCGGATCTGGCAGATATCCGCCATCATACCGACACTCTACTATCTTTTCTATACAATTGGTTTCAGTTATGTTAAACAGGTTAAACGGTTTAAAGATAAAGGTCTGAGTCTAATAAGATCCATACTCCGCGGGTTGGGTGTATCTGTCCCGGGGAACCTGCTCTTGGGAGTGCTTGTAGTCGTTGCATGCATGTTCTTTGATATACTTGACGCAGTCTATCTTAACCTGGGATTATCCGTTTCAAAGTACGGTTTCTTTTTTCTTATTGTCGGCATTGCCATGGTGCTGTCCAACCGCTTCGTCTATATTTACAAAACTGTTGAAAAACTGAATCAATACCTGGAAGAAAAGATTAGTGATTTGAATGAGGCAAACCATAAAATAGGCCTCTCTGAAGAGAAGTATAAGCTTTTAGTTGAGGGATCTAATGAAGTAATATTTACCCTGGATGAGAACCACCGTTTTAAAACTGTTAACCGCGCGATACGTGAAAAACTCGGTTTACTTGCTGATCAGATCATCGGCGATACATTCATGGAATTTGTAGAAAAAAGTTCAGACGGACGATCAATGGAGTTTAAATATATTACAGAAAAATTTGAAGAACTGAAAGAACATGGTAAGCCGGTTTTTTTCAAGATTGATTATGTAATGCCTACAACAATGGATGTCATTGATTTCAACGTCCGTCTTGAATATATCAACATTGAAGGGAGCAACGAAATTCTTGGGAAGATCTCAAGGGTATCCGAGGATGTGTTATTAAAATTTTTCAAAAAAGAGAAAGCAATTTTTACTATCGGAAACCAGCTGACTACTGCAGAAGAGATCAGTCATAGAATTACAAGAAATCTTAATCGTTATATGGATCATAGAGAAGTAAATAATATCAGAATAGCTATCAGAGAGATGATTATAAACGCCATTGAACACGGCAATTTTGAAATATCCTTTGAAGAGAAAACAGAGGCACTGGACAATGATAATTATTTCAAAACACTTGCCATGAGACAGAAGGACAGCAATTTCAATACACGGACAGTTGAAATTGAATACCGCATAACTCCGGCCATTGCTGAATTCAGCATAACTGACCAGGGGAAGGGTTTTGATCACCAGAAAGTGCTTAATAAAGTACACGAAGCAAACGAAGTGATGTTAAGCCACGGAAGGGGAATTATCATGGCTTCCAATGTTTTTGATGAGATAAAGTTTAATAAAAAAGGTAATCAGGTGGTGCTGGTTAAGAAATATTGAAAGAGTTCAGTAATAATTTCTGAACTCTTTTGTGATAAAAAACTCTGTTGTCCCCGCCGCGCCAGAAAGCGGCTGAGAAATTCTACTCCATAATCCTCTTAATAGAAACAGTCTTTCCGGTATTTGTAACTGTGAAAATTGCACCATTAATTCCGGGGTTATCCTCTGCAGGTTCAAACTTCACCTTAGCCTGAGAGAGAAAAAAACGTATTGAATTCTCTTTCTTCACCCCGATGACAGAATCAAAAGATCCGGTCATGCCGATGTCAGTTATATATCCTGTGCCGTTATGCAGTATTCTCTCATCGGCCGTCTGAACATGAGTATGTGTTCCGAATACAGCGGTAGCTCTTCCGTCGACATACCATGCAAAAGCCTGTTTTTCAGAGGTAGCCTCAGCGTGAAAATCCACCATTATAATATCAGACTCTGTTTTAACCTTCTCATAAATCTCATCGAATTTACGAAAAGGACAATCCAGAGCAGCCATAAGAACTCGTCCCATTAGATTGATTACACAGATTTTCATACCTTTGTAATTGATGATACAATATCCTTTACCGGGAACATCCGGAGGATAATTTGCAGGACGCAGCAGATTTAAATCCGCATCAATAATCTGCAGAATGTCACTATTATTCCATATATGATTACCTGATGTGATTACATTAATAGGGCGGGAAAAAAGCTCACGGGTAACCTCGGGAGTCATGGCCATTCCACCCGCAGAATTCTCTCCATTAGCAATAACTACATCTATTCTTTCACGATCGATCAAGCCCGGAAGCTTATTTGCGAGAACATTTCTTCCGGCCCGGCCGACTATATCTCCAATTGCAAAAATGCGAATCTCTTTCATACTACATCCAGTTTAAATATCTTGAAAACAGATTTATCTCTCAGCCTGCAGCTGTCTAATACTTTTTAAAAAACCTGAAACATAAAAAAAGGGGATTCCATCCGGAATCCCCTTTTCATAACAAATTATATTAAACTGTTATCTTGCGTAATCTATTACCCGTGTTTCGCGGATTACTGTAACTCTGACAATTCCCGGATACTTAAGTTCAGATTCAATCTTCTGAGCAATATCCCGAGCCATAAGTTCAGCCCTCTCGTCAGAAACAAGAGTGTTGTCCACCATAACACGAAGCTCGCGGCCGGCCTGAATTGCGAAAGTTTTTTCAACCCCTTTGAACTCTGAGGCGATTCTTTCAAGATTCTCCAGACGCTTGATATAAGTGTCAAGGGACTCTCTTCTTGCACCAGGTCTTGAAGCTGATATGGCATCCGCAACCTGAACCAGTACCGCTTCAAAAGATTCAGGTTCACGGTCATTGTGGTGAGATGCAATGATATTGATACACTTGTCAGATTCACCGAACTTCTTAGCCATTTCAGCACCGACTATAGCATGTGCACCCTCACCCTCAACAATGCTCCCCTTACCGACATCATGAAGCAGGCCCGCTCTCTTTGCAAGCTGAACATCAAGTCCAAGCTCTCCCGCCATGATACCTGCAAGATTTGCAACTTCAATACTATGAGCAAGTACATCCTGTCCGTAACTTGTTCTGAATTTCAATTTTCCAACATTATAAAGAGCATCCTTATGAAGACCGGGGATACCGAGTGAGTATGCAGCCTTCTCTCCCTCTTCCAGCATAGTCTCTTCAATCTCTTTTGTAATCTTTTCAACAACCTCTTCAATTCTCGCAGGATGTATACGCCCGTTCTGTATCAGACGTTCAAGCGACAATCTTGCAATCTCCCTTCTTACAGGGTCAAAGCCCGAGATAACAACCACCTCGGGAGTATCATCAATAATCATATCCACACCGGTGAGATTTTCGAGAGTACGGATATTACGCCCCTCTCTACCGATAATTCTCCCCTTCATTTCATCTGATGGCAAAGATACCGTTGTAACTGTATTCTCCGATGTGTATTCTGAAGCATTCCTCTGAAGGGCAGATACAATAATGTCCTTTGCTTTTTTATCAGCAGTTCTCTTTGCATCCTCTTCAATTTTGTTGATCAGCCTTGCAACATCAAATCTTGCTTCATTCTCAACATTTTTCAGAAGAAGATTTTTTGCTTCATCAGAACTCATCCCGGCAATCCGTTCAAGTTCCTGTCTGTGTTTTTCGAACTCTTTCCTGAGCTCTTCCTGTTTCTCTTTTGTCTCCTGGTCTCTTAATTCCAGGCTTTTTTCCTGTTTCTGAATCTCTTCCAGCTTTGCATCTATCGCCTCTTCCTTCTGAAAATATCTCTTTTCAGTTACCTGAAGCTCCTGACGCCTCTCTCTCATTTCCTTATCAAGAATATTCTTTTCCTTGAGCAGCTGATCCTTTGCTTCGATCAGAAGCTCCTTTCTTTTATTCTCGGCCTCTTTAAGTGCATCCTGTATAATTCTGTGAGATCTGGCCTCTGCTGAATTCAACTTTATCTTTCCGAAGTATGATCTTAGAGCATACCCCAGAATCCCAGCAACAGGGAGAGCCGCAGCTAAAATAATCGTAGTCATCTCTACCTCCCTTACCGCATGTTTAATTTTCGGACTGATTAATCAGACCGTTTAATCTGCAATTTTAAAATTGATATAAACTTTTTTCAGATGTAACAATATACAAAAAGTATATAAATTAAGTTACACAGAGGAGATTTTCTGACGGATTTTTCCGGACACATATGGGGGAACAAGTGTTGAGATGTCGCCGTTGTAAATTGCCACTTCCTTTACGAGACTTGATGAAACAAAAAGGTTTTCATCTTTCCCCATGAGGAATAATGTTTCAACATCAGGGGCGAGTCTTCTATTTAAAGAAGCTATAGTAATCTCATATTCAAAATCACTAACAGCCCTCAGTCCCCTGATTATGCAGGATATATTATTATCTCTGCAGAAATCAACAAGCAAGCCACCAAACGACACAATCTCTATATTCGAGTTAATTTCACCACAACAGTGCTTTAATATCTCAAGTCTCTCTTCAAATGTGAATAAAGACTTTTTTGCACTATTAACAAGTACACCAACTATCAACTTGTCACATATTCTTGTTGCCCTCTCGATAATATCGAGATGTCCATATGTCAAAGGATCAAAAGATCCGGGATAAATTCCAATCCGCATAATTCTCCAAAAATTTATACTGGATAATATTTATATTTAAATACTAATCTGTCAAGAAATAATAAGATTTTGTTAGTGGAGTTTGACTAAAAGTAGATAAAAAAGAGAGAATTTGTATTAAAATCTGCCAAAAGCGGTAGAAACTGCGGAATTAGAGCCTGTAAACATTAAATTATTTAGAAATATGTTACTGTTCCGGCGTATCGTTTTCTCCAATACTCTTTCCTCATATCATCGAAGGAGACGTTTTTCCCTCTTCTCGGCGCATGAATGAACTTGTAATCTCCCATATAAATTGCAACATGTGATATCTTCCAGCCGGAAGTCCTGAAAAAAACCAGATCACCCGGTTTTGCTTTCCTGATACCGATTCTCTTTCCGTTTGCAAATTGCTGCTGAGCGGAATGAGGGAGAAGCAGACCATGTTTTTTATACACATAACTGGAATAGCCGGAACAGTCAAAACCAGTGGGATCACTCCCTCCGAAGCGGTATTTCACACCAAGATATTTTTCTGCTGTTTTTACAATGGAATATCTTTTGGTCCCGGGGAAAATATACGGCCAGGATGTTTTTTTAGATGGCGTACAGGAATAAAACGACTGAGATAAAATCAGAATCAGGAGCAGATATGGGGTATTTTTTAATGTTATTTTAATTAAATTCAATAAACTCAACCTGAACCGGAATTTTACTGTAAAAAACGTTCTTCAAATTCTTCTTTGGAAATAACAGACATGACTCTGTTTATTTTTGTGGTATCAAAAATCTTCTGCAGCTCGGAACGTAAACCAAAGACATACATCCCCACATTATTCTTGACCGAACTGTTGAAAAACTTAACAAGAGTCCCTATGGCGGATGAATCTATAAACTCCAGCTTATCGCAATCAAAACCGATTACCGATGCTTCGTTGTTTATTATCTTATCCCATGCCCCCTCAATTTCAGCGATATTGCCGATATAAAAATATTTTGGCAGTGAAATAATTACAACATCACCTTTCCGTTTGATTTCCACTGCTGATATATACCTGTATTTATCCATATATTTATTATCGTTAATTTCTATATTATTTAAACTGTTTTCTTTTTTTCAATATATTTTTTTTAAAAAACAGTTTTTATTGATAAATTCTACCAAAGATCATCATTTACCGGCCGGAAGTACCGGTAAAAGAGTAATATGCCGATTCTAAATAGCATTCCCGGTTTAAATATTAAAGAACCGTAATCCACAACGCCCCATCGGTGGATATAGTAGAGTTTTTATTTAACAAAAGTTATCTTATCAAGATAGTCAATTATTTTAGATGAGCGTATCCGCGCAGCACTGTCCCCGCTAAAATAAATTGCTGTAAAAAATAAATACTGATATAAATTAAATTATTTCTTGCTTCAATTGTGATGTATTTCTTTAGATATATAGAGACACAGAGCGGTTACTCATATTCAGGAGATTGCAATGAAGATATTAAACGGCGGACTTGAAAATGTAAAGGGATTTTCATTTTCAACAATCAAATGCGGAATACGATACGAAAACAGACTCGATTATGCACTGATATTATCAGAATCACCATGTAATGCAGCGGGAGTATTCACAGTAAATAAAATTACCGCCGCACCGGTAAAGATATGCAGAGAGAGAATAAATGCCCCTATACGCGCCATACTGATCAACTCAACCAACGCCAACGCATGCACCGGTGCACAGGGGCACGAAAACACAGTAACGCTCACCGGCGATATAGCCTCTAAAGCGGGGATACCTGAAAACTCTGTCCTGGCAGCCTCAACCGGAATCATCGGGCGCCAGCTCCCGATTGAAAAAATGCTCCTATCACATAAAGAACTGATTGATAAATTAAAACCGGAAAACGGCCATTCCGTTGCAGAAGCTATAATGACTACTGATACAATACCAAAAGAAGCAGCAGCCGGTTTTGACTGCAATGGCGCATCATACTCTGTTGCAGGTATTGCAAAAGGTTCAGGGATGATCTCCCCGAATATGGCCACTCTGCTCTCGTTTATATTAACCGATGCGCCCGTTGCCAGGACAGATCTTGATTCAATCTTTAAAAAAATTGTTAAAAAAACATTTAACGCAATAACGATTGATGGAGACATGTCAACCAATGATACAGCCATAATACTCTCACCTGCATCCGGGGATTACCTGAGCGGAGAATCATTAAAAGAATTTGAATCGGCTCTGGAATATGTAATGAATACTCTGGCGGAACTTCTTATCTTTGATGGAGAGGGTGCGACTAAAGGTGTAAAAATAAGTGTAGTCAACGCGCTGAACGAAAAAGAAGCTGCAATGATAGCGGGATCTGTTTCTAAATCACTGCTGGTTAAGACTGCATTTTTCGGAAACGATCCCAACTGGGGGAGAATAGCCTGTGCGGCAGGCTATTCGGGAGCAGCAGTAGAGGAGGAGAAATTATCTATCTACATTAACAAAAAAGGACTATTTGTAAACGGCAAGCCCTCGGAAATAGACTATAAAGAGATTGAAGATATTTTAAAAGAGAGAAACTATACTATCACAATTGATCTCGGTCTGGGGGATGGCGATGCTTCCATGCTGACAACTGATATTTCCTATGATTATGTTAAGATAAACGCATCCTATTCAACATGACAGTTCACGATAAATATGCGTATGCTCCGCATACGCTGGAAGTGGGGGATTACGGGGGCGCTGCCCCCGGAATCCCCCACTTCAGGTGCAACGCGAAGCGCTGTGCCCCCCCAAGAATAAAACGCGACCTGAATCGTCATCCTGCTTTTTAAAAATAAATTGACAGTAATTTATCTTTAGTTTTATACTAATAAAAAGGATTTTGATAAATAATGATGAAACTTTTAAAAATAATATACTCCCTTTCTGCGGTGCTTATTCTTTCGGTAAACTTATACCCTCAGGAAATGAAGAGCCCGAAGAAAACCGGACTCCTCATATATAACTTCATCACAACTGATAATTATGATAATGTTAAAAAAGAAAATAATTATAAATACTACTCGATAGTAATACCTCAGACTATTCTTAAAAGCCTTAACAATTCCGGAAATTTCGAAGTCAAAGGCGAAACAGGTCCATTTACCATAGAAACAGATATTCAGGATAAAAGCGAGAAAAAGAAATACATAAAAAAATTGACAGATCTGGGACGTCAGAATAACTCCGATTACATAATCACCGGGAATTATAATGTAGCCGGGAAAAAGATCACTCTGCGTCTGGTAATTTTCGATGTGAGAGGGGAACAGATCGAAATAATCGATCATGAGAGTGATGAACTCGGTGTAAAACTGAGAATCACAACGGATCAGCTTTCACAGATAATCAGTGAAAAAATTGCTAATCTTGACAGGCTTTTCCGTGAATCAGAGGCCGCTTCACGATTTAATCCGCTTCAAACACCCCTTAGCATCGTCACACTCGGAGTGGATAGCGGTTATCTTTACATACTGGGGGAATGGCGTTCACTATATAAAGATACCTTTTATATAGCACCATTCATCGATTTTGACCTGACGGATTATCTGGCACTCTCATTAAAATTTACTTCTATTGAAAGTAATTCAAAAGATGATGAAGCAAGTATCCGCTCACGAATTAAAATTTTAAGCAGCAGTTTATCTCTTTCATACCTGTACAGAATTAACAGCAGTTTTGCCTGGGGGTTGTCAGCCGGCGGCGGAGCATCAAAAACCACAATCACAATAGATCCAGGTCCCCCTTTCACAGGTTCATTGTCTGAGAAAGACTCATATGATCCGAATATTGATATTTCTTCTTATTTTACATACAATATATCAACATTCTCATTTAAAGCAGGATTTCAATACAGGAGGATTTTTTATACCGATGAACCTATGGATAACGGCATTATTTTCGCCGGAATCGGGATTCACTTTTAATTCCAAAAGAACAGCAATTATCATTTAATTGATTAAAGATTTGACAAAATTTGCCGATACATATATTAGAAAAGATAAGGGTTATTACAATGGTAATAGAAAAAATTGGAAATATTAATAATATCACGGAAACCAAGAAAAGTAAGCATGTTTCCGGGAAAAAAGAAGAAATTAAAAGCGATTCCATTGAGATTTCATCAGCCGGTAAACAGGCTGCTGAGATAGCTAAAAGCGCTCAGATAGTTAAAGATACCCCGGATATACGAGCTGAGAGAGTAAAAGATATCAAAATGAGAATCGATAACGGTACTTATGATTTTAATGATAATAAAATGCTGGAAATGGTAGCAGATAAAATTGCGAATTTCCTTGTAAGATAATAAATCGATACAGTCGTGACAAAAATAAAAGCGGGGATATCATATATGTCCGCTTTTTTTATTGATCTGATAAAAGCTCTACCAGGGAAGGAAAACATTGAGCGATATTATATCACCTGAATTTCATCTTCCGACAGAAATATATATTAAGCAGGGTATAAGCAGGAACGCTGCAGAAATTGCATCAAAATTCGGTTCAAGAATTGTTATAGTAACCGTATCCACAGATTTTGAAGTATACCAGGAAACTCTGTCAGAAATATACAGGTATTTTAAAAATATAAATCTTGGTTGCATAATCTACGATGAACTACCGGGGAATCCGACAACAGAAGATATTGATGTTGCGGTTTCATTCATAAAAAAAACAAAATGTGACCTTATTATCGGTTTTGGAGGAATTGAATCACTTAATTCTGCCAAAGCTATTGCACTTCTTATTAAAAACTTCATATTCTGTTATGACGCGTTATACACGAAGGAGAAGTTAAACCCTCCAGCAAAATATATAACCATGCCGGCCTACCCCTCTTTCGGGTTTGAGATTTCGCCTATGTTTTATATTAAAGAGATCCATAAACTGACAAACCAGGTTTATTACAATCTGAATCTATACCCATTAGCATCCATTGTTGATCCGGAATTATCCCTGCTGATGCCTGAAGATAAAATTTTAAAAACATCCGCAAGCTCACTTGCAGTAGCAACCGAATCCGTTATTTCCACGATGAATAATGATGTAATCAATACCTACGCGTTGAAGGCGATAGATTTAACATTCAGGAACCTCCCTGTTGCTTTCAAAGAATCTAAAAACGTTGTGCCGAGAATCAATCTGTCAACAGCCTCTGTCATGTCAGGTATTGCCTTTTCTGTTGCTTTTCTGTCTGTATCTCTCGCCCTGGCTCTTGCGATATCATCAAAGACAGATATAGATGTTGAAACCGCCATGTCGGTAATAATTCCTCATATTATGGAATTCAACCTCACGACTTCACCTGGTAAATATGTCCAGATGTCAAAAGTTATGGGGGAGGATGTAAAGGATATAACAGTTATCGAGGCGGCAATTAAAGCGGTAGAAGCAGTAAGAAAGCTTGAGATAGATATTGAAATTCCTCAGAGATTATCAAGTTTTAAAATAAATCAAAGCCAGTTTAAAAGTATTGCCGATCTGGCTTTCACCTATCCGTTCATCAATAACACTCCAAGAAAAATATCTAAAAGCGAAATCGAAACGATACTAATTGCGGCATTCTAATCAGACAACTGCAAGATCCTCTGCTGAAAATATCTGATTTATATCAAGAATTACAACAAACCCGGTTTTCAGCTTTGCGATTCCAACTATATACTTCCCGGAAATACCCTTTACTACAGGGGGGGGAGGTTCAATTTCATTAAGATCAACCTTAATTACATGGCTTACTGAATCTATTGCAAGACCGACCCTTTTACCGTCTATATCGACAACAATTGTTCTGCTTGAATTACTTAAATCTGCTATTATACCGAATTTTTTACCAAGATCGATGATTGGAATAACTTTCCCTCTTAAATCAATTACACCCATAATATGTGTACGGGATTTTGGAAGCTTTGTTATTTTTGGAACTTTTAATATCTCCTGAACTTGAAGTATGTCTATTCCATACTCTTCACTGCCGATTTTAAAACAAACTATCTGAAGTGATGTGGTAACTTCCATTTTTTTCTGCTGCATTTTATAGTTCCTTTTTTTTATTAAAATACAAAAAAGTGAATTGATTACTTAAGGGCTCCCTGCCGGGCTTGTAAACGGACCACCGTCCCTCAGACCCTGTAATAAAGAATAATTTATTCCGACAACCCTTTGTATATAATAGCAATTTTCATTCAAACTTTTCAAGAAAAAAAAATAATTATCAATAATTTATATCGTATTTACTCATAAACTGGCAGTGAAACTACTCTCCGCCGCGCCGGTGGCGCGGCGGAGATAAATACCACCGGTGTTTGAGCAGTCATAAACCCCGCCGCATTTGGGGTCGGAAAACAATTGATAAGTTAGTGCTGAATTTATTTAAATTAACCGACTTAATTATGAGTTGCTTTATATCGTATCTTCCAGTAAAAATCAGAAGTAAAGATAGCCATAAAAATATATTACGCTTCCGGCAATGAGAAAGAAAAATATTTTTGTGAATACCGGTTCCCTCTCTCTCAACAATATATCAAAAACTCCGAGAAGCATACCCCATATAACCGATGCAGCTCCTGCTGCCATTAAATCGTACTGCCCGATGAAGAAAAATAACCCGGCAATAACAAAACCGGTCAGTATATCAAAAAGGTCTATGATACCGGCTTTACCCGAAACCTGCCCTGCAGAATTATCAGATTCAGTATATGGATTTTCATCAGGTTTAAAATACTTTCTCTTTACTTCCTGTCTTTCAACTTGTAATCGTTCTTTTTTAGAATTCCCGCGGGAAGGGGCTGATTTTGAAATACCGTAATTACCGCTTATAAGCTTAAGAACATCTTTATTAGGGAGTGTTGAAAACTCTTTTGCCCTTTCACTCAATCTTTCTGAAACCCGTGTTGATCTTCCATTGCTGTTTTTTTCTATTGTAACGCGCCCTTTATTGATGACGGCATAATAAGAAGCCCCCTTGTCCTCATTGACTTCGGCATATATTCTTACAATTTTTTCGTCAATGTTATAATCAACCCTTATATAATCTCCATTATCAGTAGTTGCATACATAGCACGCTCGTACCCCCGGATTTCCGAGGGCCGCCTTTTCCAGGTGAATTCAGTATTTTCATTAACTTCCATAATATCATCACCTCTAAATACTAAAAGAGATTGGCCTTAATTGCCAATCTCTTTTTAAAAGACCAAATTAAATCATTTTTTCTTGTGACGATTCTGTCTTCTACGTTTCTTCCTTTTATGGTTCGCTATCTTTTTTCTTTTCTTTTTTTTACCGCAGGGCATAAAAAAACTCCTTATTATAAATTACTTCATTTTAATCTTTTTCACCGTAGATTATCAACATCTCCCTTTACACCGGGTTTTGTACCGTCAGAACTCTCATTGAACATGGCGGGTAAACCTGTTTTATCCGATGATATTATAACTTTTATATCATCGCCCATTTTGTCAATATAAATAAATTTTAAAATTTCAGGATTATCCTTCATAATTGAAGAAACCCGTAGTAATTTCTCATAATATAATTCATTTTCATGTTTGTCTTTAATCAGCTTTTTAGCAAGCAGTATCTCCTGCTTTTTATTAGAAAAATCAAGCTCGCGCATCTCTCTATTCTGTGCCAGACCTTCACTGAAATACTTATTATCAGGGAAATATCCAGGGGAGATAAATTCCACACTGTCAGGAATTACACCAATAACAGGTATTTTCTTCATAAACTCTGATGTCATCAAATCAATTATCTTTTTTTCATCTTTAAGAATTCTATTGCGGTCATAAACAGGTTCAATGTAATTCATCAAAACAGTCTGACATACTAGTGACGCTTTTTCAATTATATAGTTTTCTATCCCGTTTTTACTGTTTAAATAAGAAATATCAGGCATATTTGATTTATCTATGCGATAACTTATATTAGCAGGTAATTTAATAGTGTACGAATCATCACTTAAGGATGAAAGAGATGGTATTTTCACAGGAATATTAACCAATGAAGAATTTTTTACCGGCATTTTAACAACAGAATATTTCCAGGGCATAACACCCTGCCATATAAAGTTGTAAGAACCAGTGTAAACCTGCATAACTCCGTTACTCCTTGTATCCTTTAACACTACAAAATCCTCACTAACTGATTTATATAATGAAAAATACAATCCGTAAATTACAGCTGAAAAAATAACCAGTTTTATCAATAGTTTTATGAGAGTTTTCATAATCCCTCTTTAATTACAGATTTTCTTCGTCATCCCTGAATGGGACTAACTTAGCCGGTACCATTGTTGATATGGCATGTTTATAGATAAGATTCTGTTTTTTATCAACTTCTATCAGTATTGTAAAATTGTCAAAACTCAAAACCCTTCCTTTAATTGGCACACCGTTAACCAGAAAAATAGTGATCTCTGTTTTATTTTTTCTGGTATAATTCAAAAAAATGTCCTGTAAATTACTCAACTGCTTGCTCATAATTAGAAACCCCTCAATGTTTATTTAACCAACTTTTTATAATATCCGGAATTTTTTTTATTTCATCCGGACTGAACCAGATTATACTTTTATTTTTCTTAAACCATGTCATCTGCTTTTTTGCATATTTTTTTGTATTATGCTTAATCTCTCCAACGGCATCTTCCAGAGTTATCAAACCATCAATATACCTGTTTACCTCTGAATAACCAATAGACTGCATCGAGTTGAGAGAAGTCTGATAACCCATTCTTCTTAACTTCTCCACTTCCTCAACTAATCCATTCTTAATCATAAAATCGACACGCAGATCTATTCTTTTCTGTAAACTTTCCTTTTCAATATACAAACCGATAAATAAAGTTTCAAAATTAATCTCTCTTTTTTTCAACCCGAAAAAGCCGGATAAGGGTTTGCCGGTATCACGGAATACTGAAATCCCCCTAATGACTCTCTGCCTGTCATTAATGTGAACTTTTGATGCAAATTCAGGATCATTTTTCTGAAGTTCTTCATAAAGTGACTCCTGACTGCCGTTGTCATACTCAAAAGCAGCAGCACTTCTTATAGATTCATCAATATCCGGGACTTCATCTATACCATTACAAAAAGAATCTATGTAAAAACCTGTACCGCCGACAATGAGCGGTATTTTATCCCTTCCGGTAATATCACGGAAAGCTTCAAATGCTTTTATGCAGTAATCACCGGCTGTAAAGTGATAATCGGGATCAATAATATCAATAAGATGATGACTGACCCCTCTCCTCTCGGACAGTGAGGGTTTGCTGCTGCCGATATCCATATAACGGTAAACCTGAACTGAATCAGCTGATATTACTTCAAAAACATCATCCGCAACATTAATGGATAATTCTGTTTTACCGGAAGCAGTAGGGCCTACAATGGCAACAGCTTTTATAATTCAACCATCGTCTATATAATTTCACCCTCATGATTAAACACAAGAGTTACCTCTCCATCAAGAGCCAGCTTTAATACGTTCGGTACGACTTTCCAGTTTAGATCTGCTTCGGGATAATTTTTTATATTTCCGACCAGGTCCACAGCTTTCATTACGCCTTTTGTGAAAATATACTTATTTGTATTTAAAGTTAAGAGTTTATCCAGTGGTATAATCATTAAAGTCCTCCAATATGACATCAATTTCATTTTTTATATTTTTTAATCTGCATTTTTCCGCTGTAACAATTGCCATAAGTCTGCTGAAAGCGCTTTCGAGATCACAATTTATTATTACGTAGTCAAAATTTACATACTCAGCAATCTCTTTATATGCATTTCTTAACCGCAAATCAAGTTGTTCATTATTTTCAGTTTCCCGTCCGACAAGCCTTTTTTCCAGAACATTCCGGGATGGGGGTATGATAAATACAAAAACACCATCTTCGAGCTGATTTTTCAGACTCCTGCTGCCCTGAATATCTACATCGAAGAGTGGAATTTTACCGCTTTTGCGGATCCTGTCAACCTCTTTTTTAGTAGTCCCGTAATAATTACCGTAGACTTCAGCCCATTCAACGAACTCATCATTACTGATCATTCTGCTGAAATCCTCTTTCGAAATAAAATGATAATTTACCCCGTCAACCTCATCCCATCGCCTGGGCCTTGTAGTTGTCGAAATTGAAAACACAAAATCATCCTCTGTTTTCAGCAGCTTATTAATTAAAGTAGTTTTCCCGGCACCGGAAGGTGCTGATATTACAAAAATCATTTTCAGTTATCCGAACTGCTTGAAAGCCTGTTCGAAAGAGTTTCAGGCTGCATAGCGGAGAGTATTATATGATTACTATCCATTATAATTATTGATCGGGTTTTTCTGCCATGAGTGGCATCAACGAGCAGATTATTCTCACGTGCCTCCTCCCGCAGTCTCTTTCCTGAGGCAGATGAAGGGGTTATAACGGCTATTACCCTCTCTTCAACGACAGCATTTCCAAATCCGATATTTAATAGTGTAGTTTTCATATTATAAGGTCACTTTATATCTTTTTTTTTATAGTTTTTATGTCAAGACGATTTTTAAATATTAAATTTGAATAAATCTGGTAGCGATTTATTATTGGGGACACAGCGGTTCGCGCTGCGCCTGAAAATAATTTGCCACCGTAAATTTTCATTAAACTATGTTGCGGCAATGCTCTCTGATCTTGTCAATATGATTCTTTATATCAACGGCAATCTGAGAGATGTCTGAATTATTTGATTTTGATGCGATTGTATTTATCTCTCTGAAAAGCTCCTGAGACAGAAAATCAAACTTTCTACCCTGCTGATCCTTCTCCTTGAGCATAATTTTAAATTTCTCCAGATGATCATTAAGCCTTACAAGCTCTTCATTTATATCAAGCTTATCGGCAAGAAGGGCTATCTCGCCGTATAACCGGTTATTATCAATATTATTATCTGTAATTCCTTTAAGCCGGTTTTTTAAATTCTCCTTTTTATCTTCCAGAACTTTTTTTGAGAGAGTTTTAATTTTTCCAGCGTCTTTTCCTATTTGAGCCAGTGATGCTACAATATCCTTCCGGATAGAAATACCCTCTTTTTTCCTCATATCAATGGCTTTCGAAATAACTACATCAATCGCACTAAGCATCTCTTTTTTTGATTTATCGGATAAATTTGTCCTCTCTCTTTGAGTTATACCCTCAAGCATTAGTATAGACTCAAACTTCAAGGGTTCTTTGATTTTTAATGACTTATGCACTGCTTCAAGTTCACGGTAATATTTTTTAATCAGATCAGTATTGAGTGAAACAGGCTTTGTACTGTTCCAGTCGAAAATATCTATTGAAAGTTCAATCTTCCCTCTGCTGAAACGTTTTTTGATTATCTGTATATACTCATTCTCTTCATTTCTCAGAATTTTTGGGAGGTTGACATACACCTCGAGATATTTTGCATTTAATGATTTGATTTCAATCGAATAAGAAAACTGATCTGTACTTTTCTCAAGAAAAGCGTAGCCCGTCATGCTCTCCATATATTACTTCCTATATTATTTTAGGTTCTTTACCAATGGTTTTTATTTTTAATTCGCCGGTTTCGAGATAGAAATCGATTGTTCTTCCGTAATCACCACCCACTTCCTCGGAGAGAACGGGAATTTTTAACTGACCAAGAATCTCTCTTACACTGAGAATGTTATTCTTCCCGATGTCCCCCATTAGCGAATTTTCTGAATGTTTAAACATAGTCGCCCCTCCGGCCAGTTTAGCAACAATCTGGTCCCGGGCAGCTCCTATTTTAATCATTTCTTCAATCATTAATGGAATTGCTGTATCGGCATATTTTTTCAGATTGTTCGATGGTTTCTTACTTGAAGGGAGCATAATATGAGACAGACCGCCTATCTTCATCTTCGGATCATAAAGGCATATACCGACACATGATCCGAGTATTGTTCTCAAGGTATTTGGCGATGCGGCTACTCCCAGATCCGCGATACCGACATTAATAAGATCAAAAGACATTCTCAACTCCTCGGTTTTGGAATATAAATCGGTGATTCTAAAATTTTCTTATAAACAAAATCTTCAGATATTGAGTGAAGAGTTTCCGAATGTCCGATAAAAAGGTAACCTGTATCATTTATTGACTGATAAAAGTCCGCAACAAGATTCTTCTGGTGAATCTTGTCAAAATAAATCATTACGTTTCTGCAGAATATAATATCAAGATTTTTGGGAAATGGAGTTTTACCGAAAAAGTTAAGATAATTAAAATTAACCAGTTTTTTCAGTTCATCATTTACTTTATATACACCTTTTTCTTTATCTTCAATTGTAAAATATTTTTTCAGATGTTCCGGTGCAACTTTTTCTATCCTTCTTCCTGAGTAATAACCGTCTCTGGCAAATTCAAGAACAGATGGAGCAATGTCTGTTGCGATGATTTCAATCTCCCATCCGGGGAAATATTTCATGCACTCAAGAACACATATTGCTATAGTATAAGGTTCTTCCCCTGTTGAACAGGCCGCACTCCATATCCTGAGCTTTTTATCCTTTTTAACTTTTGATAATTCAGGTAGACAGACATCCATTAACGCCTCAAAATGTCTCTCATTTCTGAAAAAATATGTTTCATTAGTTGATACAACGTCAAGGAGTTCTTCATACTCCTTTCTTTTAATTTCGCCTGTGAGTTTTTGAAGATAATCATAATAATCACTGAATTCACTAAGTGAAAGCGCACTTAATCTTTTTCTAAGTCTGTTCGAAAGAAGAGTAATCTTTGTATCCTTCATAAATATGCCGCTTTCATCATATATAAGCTTTGCAAATTTCGCAAATTCATCTTCAGTTAATCTTTTGATTGTAAGATCCATATTAAATTCTACCCTTCATATTATATTGTTGTGAATTATTATTTCTGAATGTTATTCTTAACGGATTATGATTGTGATTATAATATGCTAAGAATTAAGACTAATGACAAGTTTTATTTCTCCCGCTGGAAGACCGGAGTGTTTTGCAATTTCATCAATTGAATGGCCGTCATTAAACAATCTGGCTATAAGAAGATATTTATCCTCTGTATTATTGAATAATTCTTCAATATCTACAGTTTTCTCTTCTTCATATTTCAGAGTAATCTCTTCATCTGCTGAAAAATCGATCCTGCTTCTCTTTGGGGAAGTTTCAGTATCTTCAACCGGAAAAAAATCATCAGCTTTAAGTATCTCCCTTTTCTTTTCAGGATTTAATGTTTTCGTTATTTTTTTATCCGGAGTTCTGCTTTCAATTATACTGTTTTCATCATTTTTTGTAAAAGACTGAATTTTATCGATAAAAGTTCCTGTTATTTTGTGTTCATCCATTGAAGAAGGGACTTTATTTTCAACAGAATTCCTTTTCCCTTCTTTTTCATTATTAGCTTTAATCGATGATTTAATATCTTTACCGGTATTATTCATCATCTTGTCATCAAGTACTGTAAAGTCAACTCCATGAAATGATCCATTTTCATTGAGCAGCTTTCGAAGTACAGAAATACGGTTTTCCAGAAGTGTTATGTTTCTTTCCGCTGTTGAATTAAATTCAGTAATGATCTCCCCCATCTCTCTTCTAAGCTTTTTCTCCTGAAAAGTAGATGAGGTCTTTTCTATCTTAAGACTTAATATAAGGAAAATAACAGCCCCTGTAAAAATATTGAAAATAAATAAAAGAAAAATATCCATTATGACTCCGTTATGTCACATTAAAGTATAAAAAACAGTCTATTTAAAAATATCGATTATATTACCCATTCTATCATCTTTCATTTTCTCACTCTTTTTATCGTCCTGTTTTTTCTGCCCTTGTTCACCTGAATGATGATTTCCATGCTGTTTATGCTCATCCTTTATAGAGGTCTGCTCCCCCTTTTCAGCTTCATCCAGTTTTGTATTCTTTAAGTTTGACTTCTCACTTGCTTCCTTATCAAGAATCTGCTGCTGAGCAGCAAGAGCTCCCTGACGGGCATGCTCGTGTTTACTCACCTCTGTCATCTGCCCGATATTAGTCTGAAGATCTATCGGTTTTATTGTCATAGATTTTATCTCACCTTCTTCTGACTACAGTTGTTATCCGCTGACTTCCTTCGACAAAAACAGGGGGGTCATAATCTGAAATGTTTATTTCATCCCCTTTAAGTGAAAACTTAACATGATTATAATTATCCCGTATCTTGAAATCTTTGTCCTTAATATATATTTCGACTCCGGGATAGGCAACTTTTTCCGCGCAGACCTTACCCTTATGTTCAAGAAGATTCATGTATTCATTAAGCTCTTCAAGCTCTCCTGAAATCTCAGCATGTCTGCCGGCCTGTTTCTCTTCACGTGACGTGAGATCAACAAGCATCTTCTCTTTATCATCGGACAGTTTTCCTCCGGCATTACGCTTCTGAGTATTAAGAGTCTTAAGATCCAGACGTAAAGTTGTGAGCTCATCTTCAAGTAATTTATTAGCATCCATCAGATCATCAATCTGCTGAAGCATCTTCGGATTTACACCGACCCTTATTACAGTTTTAGTAGAACCTTCCGCTCCGAGATAACCGGCATTGACTTCATCTCCTGCACGGATAAGACCTCCGGCTATTTTTGCCCGTCTTCCGATTGAGTATATTTTTTCACCTGCATCTACTCTGCAGTGAAGTATCCCCTCGGGTATAACCACACTTCTCTCGGCGATGATGTTTGAATTCTGGGCAAACTTGGCAAAGACTGAACCGCCGGTAGACTCGACCTTGGCTTCATCCTTTCCGGAGATACCCTGATGAACAATAATATCCCCTTCCGCTTCTATAAATGCCTTCTGTACGGTCCCCTTCACTTCAACATTACCTGCTGCTTTTACTTCAAAATTATCGAGTACGCTTCCCTGAACTATAACAGATCCGAGAAATACAATATTTCCTGTTTCGAGAGATACATCACCGGATACAACAAACACCGGCTCAACAGAGAGTCTCCCAAGTTTAAACACAACCTGACCATTGATCTCCGCTGTAAGCTCGGTTTCATCCTCTGACAGAATGGTTCCTTTCCCGAATTTTATTGCGGTGTCTTTACCCGATTTTGCCGGCAGAACACGATTGGTTATTGTTCTTCCCGGAATACCCTCTTCCATAGGTACTTTGACGGCGAGAAGCTGACCGACAACAACGTTTTCAAGAAGTTCAAGATTTTTAAAGTCTACTTTTCCGCTGTCATCCTCTTCAAATTTAATTGTGGTTTTATCTATTTTTACTTTATAATCAACATATGCATTGTTTCCATCCCGCGGCAACTGTCCTTCGGCTGCCAGAAGCGGTTTTTTGTAATCCATCTCTTCAAGATATTCTTTAATAGCCTCATCTTTGATACCGGTCACAACTCCGGAGTTTCTCAGTCCATCAATAACATCTTCGTAATCCATATGTCTGCCGGAGAATTTAGGAGGGTTAAAATAAACGTATGCTTTCAGTTCGTCTTCTGTAACTTCAACACGCATTGTTGAATCATAAGCAGGATTAGGGAGCCATTCACCGATCTTAACTTTTTCGCCATTGGCATTTTTAACAGCTTTGGCAACTAATGCCTTGTCAAAATTATTCAGCCTCAGACCGTAACATTTGTTTTCAACAGCTTCAACTGCAACAGGAAGTCCCTTACCTCTTGGCTTTGTCACCTTAACCCATATTCCGCTCTTTGAAACACGAACCGAAAATGTGCCATCTGCATCTTTTTTATCGTCAATATTTAAACCGGGGACATAGCCACCCGTGAGCTTCATCTCTATTTCGTCAAGATCATCATGTTCTTCATTCA
The DNA here is from genome assembly GCA_002839285.1 of Spirochaetae bacterium HGW-Spirochaetae-5. GTDB lineage: Bacteria > Spirochaetota > UBA4802 > UBA4802 > UBA5550 > WRGT01. Next base: position 52,727 of record PGXT01000002.1, read on the forward strand.
TTTTCAAAGGAGTAATAATAACACGATAAGGGAGTCGGCCGAAACCGAATAATCCCTTAGTACCCTTCTCTACAACCTCGTAATCGAGTTGTGAGATATCCAATCCCAACTCGCCGGCGGCAATTTCCAGAGCCTGGTTAACCGAGTCGGCATATACTTCTATGGAACTATCGTCAAATTCACCTGAATCTGAATCTCCGTATTAGATTTAATTCTGCCGAGACGTCCTCTCAGCCTCATTATTGCCTTGGTATGCAGCTGTGAAACACGGCTTTCCGTAACTTCAAGTACTTCACCAATCTCTTTAAGTGTAAGATCCTCATAATAATATAGAACGATAACTTTCTTTTCTTTATCAGGGAGTTTCCGTATTGCATCTATTATATAATCTTTTATCTCTTCTTTTTCTACAAGAACATCGGGGTTCATATTCTCGGGAGCTTCAAGAGTTTCAAGAATTGATAATTCATCATTATCATCCCCAAGATACCATATATCGTTCAGAGAGAGCATTGAAGTACCACTTAATTTATTAAGAAGAGACTGGAACTCCTCACTGCTGACGCCCATCTCTTTGGCTATCTCCTCATCCTCTACAGTTCTTCCAAGTTTATTCTCAAGTTCCGAAATTATCAGCTCTATCTGTTTGGCTTTTTGTCTAATTGAACGCGGAATCCAGTCGATTGAGCGGAGTTCATCAAAGATCGCCCCTCTGATTCTGGTCATAGCATAAGTTTTAAACTTAATGCCTCTATTGGGATCAAATTTTGTTATAGCATCGAGCAGTCCGAAAATACCATAAGAGACCAGATCATCAAATTCAATATTCTGCGGCATCCCCATGGATACTTTTCCGGCAACGTATTTGACCAAAGGCGCATATTTCAGCACGAAGAAGTCCCTGATCATCTGGTCATTGGTCTTTGCAAACTTTTCCCAGAGTTTGTCTTCATCCTGTGCTTCATACTCTTTATACTTTTTATTATCCATATACACATTCCCGGAAAATTAATCTTTATCTTTACTCATCATAGTTTTTATCGCCATTGCCATAAGCTTCGGCTCATAACTGTTAAACTGATTCTCAACGATTATATGTTTACCAAGTTTCCCGTTAGAATGACTTAGCGCACTGTCAAGACCGGAATCATTCACAGTCTGTAATCTATCATAATCTTTTGCAGTAAACTCTGAAAAACCTGTATCTGATTTTTCAGATATATCTTCACTGCTGTCCATAGATAGATCACCTGTTATATCTACTTTTTCAGCCGGATCCTCAGATGTTGCCGGATTTGAAATTATCTCATAAACTTCCGGAACAAATTTTTTAATAATCAGAATAATCCCGAAACCCACGACAAAAAAAACCGGAGTTAGTATAAGAGATCTGAATAAAACCATTCCGCCGGGTACGCCGCCCGCTAATCCGGCAATTACTGATAAAACAAGAGCTAAAGCGGAGAATATCATCCCGCTTTTCAGTTCGATACCTAATTCACCAAATTTTATCATTGATTAAACCTGAACTCAATATACACTATATAAAACCTCATACCGATAAACAAATCAAGCCTTTTTCTACTCTTCAGCATCTAAATTGGAATGTCCGAGCAGATTTTTAATAAAAGATGTAATTCCGGTACCTTTGTTAAGCTCAATCTCTTTGTTGTTTATCCTGTCAGCAATAACTTTTACACATCCCGATGCTTTTGAGTTCGGATAGCTTACTATAAAAGGTTTCTGATTTCTTACAGACTTGGGTACATAAAGATCCTCGTAGACAAAGCCGAGTTCCTCAACTTTAATATTTAAAAACTGGCCTGCAATATTTATAACTCTCTGCGCAACCCTTTTCCCCTCTGCAACAGACTGGGCCCTGTTTACTATAAGCTTTATATGCTTTTCATTAGACTGAGATGCTATTGCTTTAATTATACCGTAAGCATCAGTTATTGCAGTCGGCTCAGGTGTTGTAACGACTATAACTTCATCGGCAGCCATTACAAAACTTAAGACATTCTGCGAAATACCCGCTCCGGTATCAACAATAAGAAAATCATCATTGGCAAGTTCCGCTATAGAATGAATAAATTCATCCCGCTGTTTTACATCAAGATTTGCAAGCTGCTGAAATCCTGAAGCTCCTGCTATAATCTTAATCCCTTCAGGCACTTCAATGATAATATCCTTAAGCTTCTTTTTACCTTTTATTACATGGTAAAGGTTATATTTTGGTATAATCCCCAGTATAACATTAATATTTGCCAGTCCAAGATCCGCATCGAGAAGAGTCACAGACTTTCCATCCTGCGCAATAGCAATTGCAAGACTGACAGAGAGACTGGTCTTGCCAACTCCCCCTTTTCCGCTTGTAATTACAATTGTACGGGTGGCCGATGTTCCATCGGGTTTTTTCTCGAGAACCAGTCTTCTCAGATTTGCTGCCTGATCCAAGGGGAACCTCCTAAGAATTATTCGATTGAAGTCCTTATTATCATATCAGCTATCTCTTCAGAATTGGCAATATGAATATCATTGGGAACTTCCTGGCCATCTGTAAAATACGAGATCGGCTTATTATACTTATCGGCAATATCCACAACATTCCCGATAAAAGAAGTTTCATCAACTTTAGTAATTATTACACTATCAAACTTCATTACATCAAATGCTTTAAAAATCTCTTTCAAATCACCTTTTTTTGTATTTGCACTTACGCATAGTATTTTTTCAAAATCATATTCCACATTATCAGCAAAACTTTTTATTTCTGAAATTTTTAACTCGTTATTATGACTGCGCCCCGATGTGTCTACCATAATTATATCTGATTTCTCTTTAGATATAACATCCCTGAAATGTTTCTGGTCGCTGATAACATGAATCGGAATTCTCATAATTTCGGCATATTTTTTCAGCTGCTCAGTTGCAGCTATCCTGTAGTTGTCAATTGTTATAAACGATACTTTTTTACCTTCCCGCAGCGAGTTGATAGCACCAAGTTTTGCCATTGTTGTAGTTTTACCTACACCGGTAGGTCCTATAAACATAACAATCTTCTTCTTGTTCCCCTTCTTTATAGGTCCCGACGTTACTATACGGCTTTTAATAAGATCTTTAAGGCTTTTTTCAATTTTATATTTATCCTTCTGATCTTCCCTGCTGATGCTGTTTTTCACATCTTTTATCATAATTTCGCACTCTTCAGGATCAAAATCATTGGCTCTCAGCATCTCTTTGAAAGGGGTGAAACAATGATCTTCATCACAGGTACCAGGGGTCTGTTTCTGCCCTTCGAGAAGTTTGTTTAAAGCAGTTTTAATATCATTAACTTCACGCTCAATATTGGTGACAATACCGGCTTCGGTATGATTACGGGGCTTCACAGACTCATGAATTTCTGCAATTCTTACCTCTGTTTTTTCTTTTCCGGCTGAAAAATCATGAAAATCTGAATGAATCTGCGGCTGTTTAAAGCTGTTAAGCCTGTCATTTGCAGTATCAATGGATTTGTTTATAGAATCCACATTAAAATCATCTTTTACAGCTGATGCTCTTTCAAGAATCTCCTGAACTTTGCCAAGACGTGTGGGCTCTTTCTTATCATCCACAATGAAATCTATAGTGCTTTTCTTCGGCGGCTGATTCTGGTTCTGACCATGTCCCTGAAAAGGTTTCCTCTCCTTCACCGCTGCAGTGAGCTCAACAACCTCCTTTGCAAATACCTTTGAATTAAAAAAACCGCCCTGCTTAACGTATTTATGACTGATGGGAATAGCCTCATCTCCATGCTCCATGCGGAGTTTCTTCATCGCTTCGTTATAATTTTCTGCTGTTATCTTTAAATATTTCATACTACTCTCCTGAAATCTTTTTTTCTATCTATACGATTTTTTACTTACTGCTTTTTTCAAAAATATGCTCAACAAAACTCCCCGGCCCCCGCACCCCGGTCAGGGCAAGAATTCAGCTTTGCCCCGACCGGGGTACGGAGGCTTTATTTTAAACCTGCAATCCCGATGGCAGAAGTGCCGATACTACAACATTAACTTTAATATTTTTTGTTATTTCATTATAAGCAAACACAACCGGCGCCGGAACTTCACGTTCAAGCAGGGCAAACATTACACTTCTGATCTGCGGAGATACAAGATAGATGGGGGTGTATCCCATTTTACTGGTTCTCTGATACGCATCGAGAAGTGTATTTACTATGGCATAGTGAGTATCCGGATCCATTCCGAGTACCTTCCCCTCGATCCGGTCTTCATGAATAGAACTTCTGATAATATTCTCAATTTCCGGATCAACAGTAATTACCGAAAGAACACTGTCTTCTGCGGTATATGCACCGGTAATCTGTCTTGCAAGAGCTGTTCTGACATATTCAGTGAGAAGCCCGGCATCACGTGTATGATCTATGTATGTTGCAATAGTTTCAAGGATTGTAACCATATTCCTTATTGAAACTCTCTCACGAAGCAGATTCTGAAGAATCTTCTGCATTTCACCAAATGATACATTCTTCTCTTCAATCTCCTTAACAACTGCGGGATAATCTCCGCGGATATTATCGATAAGTTTTTTAACCTCTTCACGTCCCAGAATCTCATCAGCATGACGTTTTATAATCTCTGTAAGATGAGTCGCCACAATAGTCGGACAATCAACCACAGTATATCCCCTGCTCTCGGCAAGATCCCGGCTGTCGGAATCTATCCAGATCGCATTCAGATTAAAAACAGGCTCAATAAATTCAACGCCTTCGATTTTCTCACTTATATCTCCCGAATCCATGGCCATGAGTTTGCCCACCTGAAGCACACCCCGACCGACTTCAATCCCCTTAATAAGTATGGAGTACATCTCGGGCTCGAGTTCCATGTTATCCCTTATTCTGATTGGAGGGACAATAAGCCCCATATCAAGGGCGCTTCTTCTCCGTATATTGGTAATTCTGTCAAGAAGTGTACCCCCCTGTTCCGGATCAACAAGCGGAATTAAATTATATCCGATTTCAACTTCGAGCGGATCTATCTGTATAAGAGGTAAAACCGATTCAGGTTTGGTATCTTTCACAGACTGCTGTTTGGCTTCACTTTCCCGATGTTCCCTCTCCTCTTCACGGGATTGAGTAAGCATATATCCAAGTGATGCAATTCCCACAGAGAGTAATATCAAAGGAATTTTAGGGAATCCCGGAATAAGTACCGCTGCACCAAGCGCTCCGGCTGTCATATAAAGCGCTCTGGGTTGTGAGGTGAGCTGATCGGCAATCTGATCACCGAAATTTTCATTTGAAACAGCACGGGTTACGATAATACCTGTAGCTGTAGTTGTGAGTAATGAAGGGATCTGGCTTACAAGACCATCTCCGATACTCAAAAGGCTGTACGTTTGCAAAGCTACATCAAATGATTCACCGCGTTGAACCATCCCTATAATAAATCCGCCGATGAGATTAATAAATGTAATTATAATACCGACTTTCACGTCTCCCGATACAAATTTCGAGGCTCCATCCATGGCTCCGTAGAAATCCGCCTCTTTCCGGATCTCCTCTCTCCGGATCTTCGCATTTTCTTCTGTGATCAAACCGTTTGACAGGTCTGAGTCGATACTCATCTGTTTTCCAGGCATTGCATCCAGTGTAAATCGGGCAGCAACTTCAGCTGTTCTGGTGGCACCTTTTGTTATGACAATAAACTGAACTGCGACTAGAATTATAAAGATGATAAATCCTACAACGTAATTCCCCCCGACAACAAACATACCGAAGGTTTTAATAATTTTCCCGTCAAATGCAGCACCTTCAAGAAGAATAAGCCTTGTTGAAGAGACATTCAGCGCCAGCCTGAATACAGTTGTAATAAGAATCAATGACGGGAATATGGAAAAATCGAATGACCGGTGAACGAACATGGTAATCATCAGAATAAGCAGACCAAGCATTAAGCTTACTGCAATAAGAAAATCGAGTAAAAAAGTCGGCAGAGGAATAACAAGCATTACCACTACGGAAATGACGCCAAGTCCTACGAGGATGTCACTCTTCTGCATCCATGATCTGTTGCCGGGTGACAATGATAGTGTTCTTGAGTCAGCCATTTTTTAAACTCCTCATCATATTGCCTTTTTATATCTCTTTTCACGTTTGTAAAGCTCGGCATATACAAATGATACCGCGCGGAATAGATCATCAGGTATTATGTCTCCTACATCTAGACGGTTATAGAGCTCCCTGGCAAGGGGTCTGTTCTCTATAAGTTCAACATTATGCTCTTTCGCAACTTCCCTGATTTTAAGAGCCATTGTATCGACACCCTTGGCTATAACAGCCGGCGCATCCATGGTATCTCGATCATACTGAAGCGCCACAGCATAGTGAGTCGGGTTTGTTACTACAACGTCCGCCTTCGGAACTTCCCTTATCATGTTCTTCATAAGTATTTCCCGCTGCATCTCTCTCATCCTGGCCCGGACATGAGGATCCCCCATGGTCTCCTTCATCTCCTCTTTCATCTCCTGCTTGCTCATTTTTAATGATTCAATAAATTCACTTTTCTGAAAAAAGTAATCCGGAATAGCAAGTATAAGGAGAAGTACGGTACTCCATATAATTATTTTAAACCCTGTCCAGAGGATATTCGACATAGCAAGAGTTATAGAAATATCCGGTGTTTTTAATATTTCATCAAAATCATTTTTGATGATAAGGTATGACACTATAGCTATTAACGTGATTTTAACTATGGATTTTATTAAATTTGCCGCTATCTGACGCGAAAAAAATATTTTCTTCATGATAGAGGCCGGATCAAGTTTCATTTTGCTCCAATCGAGCTGTAAAGGATGTGTCGATATCTGAAAACCGACCTGCGAGATTTCAGCAAGAATAGCCCCCATATTTGTTGCAAGAAATATAGGGAAGAGCAGCTTGGCACTTTCAAAAATAATTTTAAGCATTTCAAGTTCAAGCCATCTTGTTGTTATAGTCTGCCCCGCAAAGGAAGTAAGATAATACTTTACAATTGCCGCCATTGAATCATACATCCAGGAACTGAATACAAGAAGCACAAGACATCCCGCTATAACAACTACAGCCTGGGGAAGCTCCTGAGTTTTAACAACCTGCCCCTTCTCCCGGGCTTCACGTATCTTCTTTTCTGTCGGTTCTTCGGTACGCCCTTCATCCTCGGCGGCAAAGAGCTGTAGATCTAATCTGAAATCTTCATTCAGATCTATACAATCAGGATAATATTTTTTCAGAAATTCATTCATAAATATCTCTAAACCGGCCAATGGTGCATAACACCGGTAAGTAATTTAAAACTCCTTTCAATCGCGACCTGCATTATACGGATTATCAGCGGCGAAGTAAGCGCCAGAAGGCCGAAGCCTACAATTATCTGAATAGGAAAGCCGAACATCATAATATTCATCTGAGGAGCTGCCTTTGCAAGTATACCCATGCTGACGGTTATCAGGAACGCAGTGGCTACAATCGGGAGTGATATCTTCAAAGCGACAATAAACATCCCGCTGAATGAATAAATCAGATATTTCAAAAAGCCACCCGCTGCTGATTTCCCCATTCCAAATCCCGGCGCAAGCTCAAAAGATCTGTAAATTGCTTCAATCAGAAAATGATGCCCGTCAATTGCAAGAAAAACAACAAGTCCTACAAAGTTTTTCAGCTGACCGATAAGCGGAACAGAAACCTGCCCTACCGGGTCAAGAACCTCATTTATACCGAAACCTATCTGCGCTGCATAATACTGGGCGGATAACTGAAAAGATGTAAAAATAATTGAAACAAGAAATCCTATATAGATACCGACCATTGCTTCCTGCAGAACAAGCAGCGAATATAATCCCATATTACCCGGAACTTTTATTGTGGAAATAACAACGGGAAAAATAACCAGGGTAATAAAGAATGAAAGCATAGCTTTAATTCTAAATGGAATAACCCCACTTGAAAAAAATGGGGCTATCATTATCATGGCGTTTATTCTTACCAGTATAAGAAAGAAAGCCTGGAAATTATTAACAAAATACTCCATTAATTTTTTATCTCACCCTGCTCCGATTTTCCCGATCAATGCAAAAATGTTTATGGTATAATTTAAGAGTACGCGTATCATCCATGAACCGAAAAGTATAATAGTGATGAATATTGCAATCATCTTAGGAACGAATGTCAATGTCTGTTCCTGAATTGATGTTGTGGTCTGTATAATGGATACTATAAGACCGACAAACATCCCCACTCCGAGTACCGGTGCTGAAACTATCAGAACCGTCATAAGAGATTCCCGCATAATTTTAATTACAAGTATATCTGTCATCTTATCCCCTCACGCTCTACCTGAACGACCTGACAAGTTCATATATAAGCAGATTCCAGCCATCGACAAGTATAAATAAAATCAGTTTAAAAGGGAGAGAGATCATTACAGGCGGAAGCATAATCATCCCCATTGCCATGAGCACACTGGCTATTATCATATCAATAACAATGAAAGGCATAAAAAGGAAAACACCGATCTCGAAGGCTATTTTAAGTTCACTTATCATAAATGCCGGGATAAGGCAATATGTGGGTATATCGTCTTTATTTTTAGGTTTTTCAATTTTTGAAAGCTTAACAAAAAGGGCAATATCCTTCTCCCTGGTCTGCTTAAACATAAACTCGCGGAGAGGAGCCATACCCCTGTCATAAAACTGCTGATTGGAGATCTGTCCGTTAAGATAGGGCTGCAGAGCCTTGTCATTCATTTCGGTAAATGTGGGGGCCATAATAAAAAATGTAAGAAAAAGTGAAAGTCCTACAATCACCTGATTTGGAGGCATCTGCTGCAGAGACAGTGCTCTCTTCACAAAATCAAGAACAATAACAACGCGTGTAAACGCTGTTGTCATAATAATTATCGATGGAGCAAGAGTTAGTATGGAGAGCAGAAAAAGTATCTGTAGACTCAACGCTACATCTTTCGGTGAAGTCGCCTGGGTAATATCAAAGGCAATCTTCGGTATAGGCATTGTCACACCGCCGGCACTCTGCGCAAAAAGATATGCCGGTGAGCATAACAGTGCAAATAAAGACAAATAAAAATATTTTTTATTCATCGTCGCTACCATTTATATTTTTCAGACGGCTTTTCTGTTTATTCAGGTAACTCATATCAAACTCTTTCTGCGATATCTCCTGCATCATTGTTTTCTTACCCCCCTGAGTTCTCTTTTCATTAATCTTGTCGATTACCCAGCCCACCTGACCCGCAATAAACTCAGGAAAAGTAGCACCCTGAACAGGTGTTGACCTTGAGCTGAGAAGTCTTATCCGGTCGATCTCCTCGCGGTCTTTAATCTCTGTTAAAAGATTTATACTGCTGTCTGAAACGCCCAGCAGGAAGACCTTTCCGGCAACATCGATTATCTGAACAAATTTATTTGTTCCCAGTGAAACAGTTGAAAGAATCTGAATTGCATCACCTCCGGACATATGAAGCCCGGTCTTCTGGGAAACAAACTTAAAAAACATATAAAAACCGCCGATAAACAGAGCAAGGACGAGAATAGTTTTAATAATCATCCATGCGGCTGACTCCTCTTCTAGCTGCGGCCTGAAATCCTCTTCTACAAAACCCTCACCCGGAACAGCGGTACCGGAATCAGCAGTAGTTTTCACAGCGGGGGTTTCCGCTGCGGGAGTTTGAGCTGAAGCAGGAACAGCAGCAGATATCAAAACAGTAAAAAAAACGGAAATAATAAGAATCCGCATAAAAAGTGCTGAACTTATTATTTTCTCCGCCCGATAGGATATTGAGGTATTATGTCTCATATTTTTCCAGTTTAAAAAAAATTTTTAAAGCTATGATTATTTTAAAAAATACATTTTTCTATTTATTAACGGATTTAAAACGTTCGTCCTGGCTTACGATATCGGTTACCCGGACTCCGAAGTTTTCATCAATAACAACAACCTCACCGCGGGCAATAAGCTTACCGTTAACCAGCAGGTCAACAGGTTCACCTGCAAGTTTATCGAGTTCAATAATTGAACCTTCACCAAGACCGAGTATGTCCTTAACAAGCTTTGTTGTCCGTCCAAGCTCAACTGTCATGGTCATCTCAACATCGAGAAGAAGGGCTATATCGCCGTAACCACCCGAGGTAATACTCTCACCCATTTGAGGGAATCGTACCGAACTGATTTGAGTCTGAGGTCCCTGGTGCTGGTACTGCTGCTGAGACTGCTGCTGAGACTGCATCCCGCCGCCGCTACCCATACCGAGAGATGAAGCTATGTTGGCATCCATTATATGATAAAGCTTGGAGTTCATCACTCCATCGATAATTATATCATAGGTAATTTTAACAAGGTCCCCTGGAGGGAGCTGAAGATCCGAGGGATTCTGTGCAATAGAGACTGTTGCAGGTGTGGTGTTTACACCTCCCCCTATTTTATTGCTGAACTGAGTAGCCATTGAGGAGATAAACTGATTTGTAAACTCCTGAATTGTGCTCTGATGCGCGTCTGTTATGTCAGCAGGTACTGAACCTGTTTCATCACCCATCATAAGTGATGAAATTATACCCGCATCTCTGAAATTGAAAATTACCAGATTCACTCCGTTAAGAGCACCTGAGTAACTCATTGAAATCTGAACATATTTGCCGCTGAAATCACTTCGGACAGCATTCTGAGACTTGGATTCGACCACCGGATTGGAGAGAACAAGATTTTTCCCTCCCAGATAACCGCTTAGAGACGGAGCGACCAGAGAGATAGCCGAATTAAGCATATTTCTCAGATTTGACTGCTCACCGGATGAGAATGATGAACCGCCCCTGGAACCTGGAGAATCGAACATCCCCGTCGGCTCAGGACCTGAAGTTATATCATCTGCTCCCTGTAACAGGGCATCAATTTCGTCTTGTGATAAAGAGCCGTCGCCCATATTTCCCCCTCTGGAGTGAACAATTCAAATTTTACTTAAAACCTAGTTAACAACAAACTCTACAAAGTAAATTTCCTTAATCTTACCCGCAATAAGCCTTATATTAATGTGAGCCTTAATCTCTTCAGCAAGAGTAATGGCACCGCTGACCGAATTAAGCTCTTCATATGTCTTTCCCTGAAGCAGAATATTTACAATATGCTGTATCTCATCTTTTCTGTTTACAAGCTCCGAGTTAAGCATCGGATCCATAACATAACCGAGAGATATGGTCATCTTGATAAAATGCGGTTCCGCATCGGCTGTTGTCTTGGAAAATGCCGGTAGGGCATAAACCGCAAGAGGCTCTGGCGGAGGTGCGGCAATAATATCCTGACTTTTCTGATATTTGTTTTCCTGCACAGTCTTTGATACCAAATAAGATATACCGATCATAAGAACGAAAATTATAATTCCGCCCGCTACATACAGAAGTATCTTAACTATCTTCGAAGTACCGGTACTCCCCTCGGTTTCCGGGCCCTTCCCCTCGTCCTCGACTATATCTCTTTCGTCATCACCCATAAGCCTTCCACCATTATTCTATTTATATAACAGCTTTACAATATAAAGCACTAAAGCCCGACCGATAGACATGGGTATAAATTATGTGACATAATATCAAACATCAATACAACATGTCAATTAATTTATTCATTTTATTTAAAACATCCCTTTTGTACAGAGTGAATAATAAACCGTAAAAACATCATAATCCGTCTCTATTCAGTACAATCGTCCATTTATATTTTCGGCATTATGTGAATTAACAAGAACTTAAATTTTAAATAAATTGAATAAAATTCAGTAACGCCTGATTAAGCTTCGTAATTCTATTAATTTTAGAACTTACATGTTAGTTATTTCCCCGCCGCCTGCGACGGCGGGGTCTGTAATTGCTGAAAAAGCGATGGTATTCTGTCTACGCCGCGCCGTAGGCGCGGCGTAGAGTAATTTTACCACCGGTTTTTCAGAAGATGCAAAATTCAGCGAAAGCTCTGATATATGTCTCTCTTATACTCCACGGTGAGCCTTACAACCTCTTCCGCGCTCTCGGACACTACAAATTTCTTACTATTGGTCAGCGTTATAACAGTATTAGGAGTTGTATCGATTACCTCGATATGACTTGCATTAAGTACAAAAGCCTCTCCATTGAGTTTATGAAGCTGAATCATTACACTCCCCCCTTTAATTCTTTTTATTGAAAATAGCGAGATACTCCTCAAGACCCACCTTATGAACACTTCCAGGGGAGCATCCCGGCATGCTGGAGTCGGCTACCGGATATGGCGCGCCTGCAAAAAGCCTTTCGAGCCATAATTTAGCCGCAAGAAACTGATTATTGGTATAAAAAAGCTCACCACCCCTCTTAACCTGATAATCTCTTGCCGCCCTCCCTTTATTCATATCAATTGACGCCGGAGTATTCAACCTGCAGGAGCTGAAAAATTTTCTCCCGGCCGGATGGGCTCCGGATGCATAAAATCTGTCAAAAAAAGCCATATCATTCCCCGCAAGAAGGAGCGATGCCACTCCGCAGCCGAGCACAATCGATACAGCCTGAGTTGTAACAATACTCCCCGTGGCAACAAATCCCAATCCTTCACCCGCCTCCTTCCAGAGATTGTCGTAGAATTCGCCGTCTATCATCCAGTTATAAAAACTGATACTCCCCTTCCATTTGCTGATATTTGAATAAGACGCGCAGCTGAAAGAGAGCAGATGAATATCCCGGGTGTCAATCCCTGAAAAAAATTCTGCCGGAGTTGTTTCGCATGTTATAACATACTGAGGGGAGATCCCATGCTCCATTAGAGGCCGCAGCGCCATATCCGATGCAAGAAATATTATTTCATTATGACTCTTAAGTTTTTTCAAGACTTCATAATTGTTGTCGAGAGAAGGACCCGAACCAATTACGATTAAATGTTTACCGGAGAAACTCTCCGCAACGGGCTTTAATCCTCCCCACCGGGCGATGAGGGGTATATTTTTACTTAAATTTTTCCTGAAAGCGCGACTCCGTTCAAGGAGCATCCCTTCGTTAAGTTTTGAAAATATTTCATCCTGATTTATCATTCGGTACCGGAAACTCAGTTTATCCTGCAATTTCTGCAGTTTTAAAGAAGATAACCATCCGGCAGAGGGTATATGCAAGCATTTTATTTTCAGACGCGGAAAGGGTCTTCGTGAAAATAATGGATAAAAAAATCTGCAGCGGGCAGAGAAATACACCGTATATTTGATAATACCGGAATTATCTGTACTTAATGACTATCCGGAACCGGATTTTTTGCCCGCAATAAATTAGATACATATTTTACTATCTTTATATAATCAAGATCAATTGGATCAAACTCTTCAATGAGACCGATAAAGAATACGACCGCCTGAATTATTCTTGCAGCAGTCTTTTCATCAAGCCCGTCGGGATTGATCTCATCTTTAGTATTCTCTTTTATAATATTTTCGTAAAACATTCGATGATTTTCAAAAAACTTATTCATCATCTGACGGAGTGTATCATTTTCGAAAGAATAAAGAATTATATTTATCAGAATAATAATATTAGCTCTATCAAGAACAAAACTCTCCACACCGAGAAGTGAGGATATGGGAGCCATCTCTTCAGATTTAAGGTCTATTTTAAGTATTCGCCTGTGATTATTATCGAGCTCGGCATACATATCATTAATAAGCTCGATATAAATATCATCTTTTGTCGGGAAATAATGCAGAACGCCCCCTTTCGAGTATCCTGCCTCATCTGCAATCTCCTGAATTGATATCTGAGAGTAAACATTCTTCTGAAGAAGCACCTTAAGAGCCGATGTAATACGTCTTTTCCTTCCCTTTACTTTATCTTCTTTTAAATTATCCAAACCGCTACCTGCATCTTTTTTTTCACAATAAAGAATCAGACACTCTTTGATGCAATAAAAAAATGTATCTTGTCACTAAAAAATACATATACAGCTGAAAAAAATGAGTATAAAAGTGATATTAACAGAATAATGATGAAAAACCGGCATTTTACCTTTAAAAAACCGGTTTTCAGGAATCAGAACAGGCTATCTTCAGTGATGAAGTAACAGCAGCAAATTATTTTCACGGTGTGTTTGCTTCATACTGAGCCCTCAAAAATATATTGCTGCCAGCTGCAATGGCAGCAATACACTTTCGGGGTGCGTATGCTACGCATACGCCTGAAATGGGGGATCACGGGGGCGCTGCCCCCGTGATCCCCCATTTCAGGCGCAGCGCGAAGCGCTGTGCCCCCGAAAATAAATTGCAGTCAGTTGCAATAATATCTCTTATTCGATGAATTCCTTGACAAAAATGCTCCATAGAAGACAGAGATATTAAACTATTGAAAGAATGCAGATTATTTTAAATTATGAAAGAAACTATTACAAGCAATTCACCTGAAGAAACTTTCTCCTTTGCGGAAGAATTAGGACGGAAGATCAGCGGCTTCTCTGTTATCGCACTTTACGGCGATCTTGGTGCAGGTAAAACTATTTTCACAAAAGGTTTAGCCCGGGGACTCGGCATAGATGAAGATATAACCAGCCCTACATTCAGCCTGATGGAATCCTATGAAGGTGACAAACCGCTCCACCACTTTGATCTTTACAGGATTGAAAACCTGAATGAGTTTGAAAATCTGAGATTTGAAGAGTACTGGGAGAGCGAAGGTGTTTCCGTTATAGAATGGCCCGAAAAAGCGGGAGATCTGCTTCCTGAAAATAGAATTAATGTTTTCATCGAATATATCAATGAAAACATGAGAGAGATAACCATTGAATATACTGGTAATTGATACATCCACCGAATTCGAATTCATAGCGCTGTCAGTTAATGGCAGAATTTTTGAATTTTCCGAAAATGCAGGTATATCCCACTCGGTAACCATGTTTCAGAATCTTTCATCCCTGCTGTCTCAGGCATCGATAAAAATAAACGATATTGACCTGTTAGGTGTCGGCATAGGTCCGGGATCGTTTACAGGAATCAGAATTGCAGTAAGCACAGCAAGAATGTTTGCGCAGATTCTGGATATTCCTCTGGTTGGTCTGAAAAGTCAGGAGATTTATGCAGCTTCAACAGGGGCATCGGAGGATAAAACTATTATCGCGGCGTTTGATGCTAAAAAATCCAAAGTCTTCGCCGGCGTGTACCGCATTTCAGACTCCATAGCGCAGGAGATAATTGAACCGGGCGATTATAAAATGGAGGAAGTACTTGATTCAATTAAAAATCCCGGTGAACTTCTCTGTATTGGTGACGGATGCGGGAAATATATCGAAGCAATAGAAGAATATGCCTCGGAAAAAGGAATAAGCTATAAATATATGGAGAATTTTGTCCCGGCCGGTAAAGCCGCAGTTGATCTTGCATTAAGAAAATATAAGGAATCACCGGAAAAATTCACAGACTTGAACAACACAGTCCCTTTTTACACACGAAAATCAGACGCAGAGATTGCCAGGGATAATAGATGATTATTTTCTACTTTTAATACTTTTGATAAGCTTTGATTTGTATTCGGCTTCCATAGGCTTCAGTACGTCATAAAAACGCTTCATCTCATCCTTTCTCGAAGAGTTCCCCTCGAAATCCACACCAAGGTAAAGGTCACCGTCTGAATCAGTAGATGTGGTCTTTATATGTCCATAAATAGTCATTGGAGCCTGAAGTTTAAAAACTATATCAAAAATAAATCCTCTCGACTTCTGAATATACTTTTTCAGGTCGGGATCGGTTATTCTAAGTTTTGCACCGCCGCGGCTTATATCAACAATCGACTGATGCACCGAAACAAGAAGAGTATTTGCATCCCTTATACGGTCAACAAGTTTAAAAGACATATCTTTAAGATCTATTACCTTGTCTATCCCCAGAACTTCACTCTTTGAAATGGCCTGTATATATGCGAACGGGATCGATTTTTCATCTTCAGTAAGGTAAATTACAGGAACAATTATTATAGATTTGAATCCTTTCTCGACATTTCTCTTGATGAGCGTATCAAGCTCGTGGCCGTAAATTTTTGCAATATCAACAAAGTCATCAGTCATGGCTTTATATGATTCGGGGTCATTAACATCGGAGATGAAAAGGGTTTTACCTGTATTTTTAATATTTTTTAAAACCGCATCTTTTGAATCATTAGTTAAAACATCGACTTTAAACTGATCCGTAAATCTGATGTTAACCGACTGAAACTGGTCTAGAACAACTTTAATACTTGTAGGTATGCTGAACCGGCTTACATCGATTGTATGTTTAGACACTCTGAAGTTTGTAGCAACCGCTTCACCCTTGTTGACCTTAAAACGGAGATCACGGCGCCCCTCGGTAGCCCTTCTTGCACTGACAATTTTACATTTAAAGTATCCGGGACCTAATTCGTCTGTTACGACAAGGTCAACTTCAATATATTTATCGGACAGGCCGTAAATCGTCAGATTTTTATCTGTCTTATAATTCGGATCCGTGACAATCATTAAAGTTTTATCCGGATTATATTCATTTATCATCGCTTCGTGTTTCTCGATGTCATACTTTATGTATAGTTTACGCGTGGTAAACTGCTCTCTTAGTATATTTATAACATCATCGATGGTTTGAAACGTGTTAAAATCCCTGTTTTTTCTCTGTTCTACTTTAAGCAACTGATTACCCCGATCTACAGATATAGTTACTAATCATTTTAAATATCGGATTATATTTTATTTTTCAATAATAAATTCGATGCAGTAAAAAAAAAAGAGGGAGAATTCCCTCTTTTTAACAAAATTAAAAAAGAATTAAAATTACTTTTTAGCTTTTGGCTTAGCTTTTGCTTTCGGCTTAGCTTTTGCTTTTGGCTTAGCTGATGCTTTTGCTTTTGCTTTTGCTTCTGCTTCTTTTTTCTTCTCGATAACTAATTCGCCCTTAAGCTTTGCGATAGCTGCAGTTTCAACTTTAACATCTTTCTGAAGTTTAGCTACTTTTTCGCTCTTTCTCTTAATGGTATTTTCCAGCTGCTTTGCACTTGCCATAAAATTACACCTCAAATTTTTTTTTAATAATTCAAAATTTACTTAACCATACATAGAACTATTATTAATGCAAGTAAAAAATAAAAAAAACATATAACAGCACCAATAATCTTACATTAAATGTCGGGACAACAAACTTCGGGCTTTAATACTTTTTATTTGCAGCATTCTTGAGGTTATATTATGGTCAAACCATCGCGTAACGAACCATCCGGAACTAAAAAACAAACAGACTGTATGTGATTACCTCCGTTTATCGGCCTCCGAACTACGGAAGCCGGTTATAACAGGTGCTTAAACAGGTCAACACCGCAATCCGGAGGTGAATTTTTAGAATTATCTCTATCAATTGAAGCCCGACAGGCGGTAAAGACCCTGTTACTGACTTAAAACTTCCAATAACCGCCCGCTGGAGTCGATGTTTTCAGTTATTTACACTGTTAAACAGGCCCGGCTGCCGATGTAAGGCCGGAAAACGGATCCGGAACATGAATCAATCATTCATTGAAGTGACTTCATAATACGGTTACCATTACTTAACGATACAATTAACTCTCCGATTGCTGGAATAGATCATCAATCGGAAAAAATAATGTCTTATCCGATGGTTGGAGCAGCTTTCTTGTAATATAAATACAGTTTTAACCGGTCCGCTTACTGATGCTGCCCCGGCATATGGCCTTTGTGCACACATTGATGTTCTACACCTCTGACTGTTCTGATTGCAACAGTACTTTTTAAATGGAATTTTAATTATAACTTATATTTTTTAAGTAATTCACCGGCTTTTTAAGCATCACCCGACCAAATATCATTGATTTTATGCTGTTTTTCAAAAAAAATATAAACTATTAATGTCTTGACTTAAAGTGGTGCTTTTTTTTCCTTAAAGCTATGTAAAAGATCGGTCAAATCAGGCCGAAGAAGACCCGGAGGAGCACCAATGTCAGCTAAACTACCTGTTGTATCAATTGTCGGAAGACAGAATGTGGGAAAATCAACCCTGTTCAACACTCTGATTAAAGATAAAAAATCTATTGTAGATTCATTTCCCGGACTTACACGGGATGTAATATCACGTAACCTGGTGCACGACGGAGTAAGTTTTATACTCTCCGACACGCCGGGACTCGATCTTTCATCGGCATCGGAACTGTCCGATAACATTTTAGACGGCGCGAATAAGCATCTTGAGAAATCGGATGTCATACTCTTCCTTATGGAGTACCCGGCGCCGGAAGGATTTGACTATGATCTTGCCGATATTATCAGAAAAATGTCAAAACCGACTATTATAGCCGTAAACAAGATGGATAGCGGCGATCAGCTGGAGGTTATGACTAACTTTTACGAAATGGGGATGACTGAAGTTATACCTGTTTCCGCGGCAAGAAGGTTCAACATTGACCTGCTGCTGGACAATATAGTAAGACTTCTTCCTTCACAGAAGACGTCGGTACCGGAGCCGGACCTTAAAATTGCAATCGTGGGCCGTCCGAACGCCGGAAAATCAACACTTCTTAATGCCTTTATGGGCTTTGAACGGTCCGTTGTCTCGGAAATTCCCGGCACAACAAGAGATTCAGTTGATGATATGTTTTCGTATTACAGTAAAAACATTCAGATCATAGACACCGCCGGTATAAGAAAGAAGAGCAAGATCACAGAAAACATCGAATACTACTCCTTTACACGAACCGTTGAGTCAATTCATAGAGCTGATGTTGTTATTCACCTCATCGATGCCACCATGGGACTGACGGATAACGACAAAAAGATATCGGACGAGATATTGAAAGCAAAAAAACCGATTATAATAGCGGTCAACAAGTGGGATGCCGTCGAGAAAGATCACAAAACTTTTGACCAGTTTAAAGATAAGCTTATTTTCAAATTTTATAAAGCTACGGACTTCCCTATAATCTCAATCTCCGCGAAGGAGAAACAGAGGATCACCAAAGTTTTAGAGACAGCTATACTTCTCAAAGAGAAAGCGAACAAACGTATCGACACACCTACTCTTAACAAAGTTATGGCAAATATTAAAAGTTTCGGTAAAATCCCGCAGCTTGGAGAGAAAATCAAAGTATATTACGCCGTACAGATCGATACAATTCCTCCGCAGTTTAAATTTTTCGTTAATAATGAAGATTTTTTCAAGAAGGATGTTATACGATACTTCGAAAAAGAACTGCAGAAAGCTTTTGATCTTGAAGGGCTGCCGATTATTATTCATGTTGAGGGGAAAAAGAAGCGGGAAAGACCCGGCGGGAAGAGATAATCAGGGAGAGAAATCAGATTCTGACTCTCCCCTCTATCGATTTGGCAATTGTAGCGCAGTCTACATACTCCAGATCACAGCCCACGGGGAGACCATGAGCAATTCTTGTTACTTTAATGCCGAAGGGGGAGATAAGAGACGCTACGTAAAGCGTTGTTGCATCCCCCTCAATGGTCGGGCTTAAGGCCATAATTATCTCTTCAAATCCGCCGGCAGCACACTTTTTCACAAGAGTACTGATATTAAGATCCTCCGGGCCGATGCCGTCAAGCGGTGAAATAAGCCCGGAGAGAACATGATAACGCCCTTTAAACTCCCCCGATGCCTCGATATTGAGCACATCTCTTGCACCCTCAACAACGCAAAGAACATCCCGCTCGCGCCCGGTATCGGAGCAGAGTGAACATATCTCTGAATCGGAGATTCCGCCGCATTCAGCGCAAGCCCTGATATTGTTTTTCAGGTCTATCAAAGAGGCGGCAATATTCTCAACATCGGGCTTACCCATCTTAAGGAGATGAAAAGCTATCCTTGATGCGCTTTTATGCCCGATGCCTGGAAGTTTAGAGAGTTCCTTTGTTACTCTGTCAAGATATACAGATGGTGTGGTCAAATTATCTCACCTTTTATTTCTGAACTTTATTTTCTATTTAAACATGCTGCCGAGATCCATGCCGCCTGCCATTTTTTTCATCTCTTCAGCTGAAAAATCGCGGGCTTTATTTACGGCATCGTTAATTGCAGAGTATACCATCTTCTCAACTTTTTTTACATCTCCTGCTTTGACAAGAGCTTCGTCTATAGATATATCGAGAAGGCTGAATTCACCATTTACCACAGCCTTAACGCTTCCGTCAGAGCTCTCTCCGCTGATTTTGGTCTTCTGAATTGTTTTCTGAATGTTTTTCATCTCTTTCTGCATCTTCATCAGCTGGCCGATGTCGCCGAGTCCTTTTAACATATATTTTCTCCTTTTTTTATTACCTGTCCATGAAAGGCGCTTTTGAGTTTTGTAACCGCGTGACTCTCTATATTATAATCCTCTTTTTCAGGATTTAAAATCATTTCTGCTTCGGGGAGAGGTCTGGACTGCTCCTCCTGCCGGATCGCTTCTGCTTCGGTTCTCTGCTGTTCTGCTCTCTTCTCCGCAGATTTTAAATCTATGGGGGGGAAGGATTTTCCGCTTTTTACAGCTATGGGTGATCCGAGAATCTGTGAGAACCTCTCTTCAATGCTTTTTAATGTCTCTGAATCGAGAATCTCTTTATAATTTGAGCTCCCTAATCCATCGGGATACTGAAGTGTAAGCACACCTGAATTAAAAACAGCTTCGGCTGGTCTTAGAATGAAAAACAGTTTATCTTTTTTCGCTTCCAGATCTTTAAGAAAACTGTTCCAGGACTCGTTTAAACTTAAAGTTCCGCTCTTTATGGGCTGATCTATTTTTTCATTTTTTTTTTCAGCATCCCTGTCAGGCTGCTGTTCCATGCTACTTATTCCGCTCTCAAGATGCTTTATTATATCCGCAATTGATGGAGTTTTCCTGACCGACACCATATCAAGAAGTGTCATTTCGAGATAGACCCTGTCGTTTCCTGAAAATCTGAGATTTTTTACAAGATCCGCGCCATTGACAAAGAATCTGCTGAGCTCTTCATCGGTAAACTTAACCGCAGCGTTACGGAGCGACTTCATCTCTTCAGCAGAAAGCCCCAGAATCCCCTGTAGGTCTACACCGCTGTTTATAAGCCGGAGAGAGCGTATCACCTCAATAAGACCCGATGAGTATCTTGATATATCGATCCCCATTGATACTATCTTGTCCACTTCTGCCATCAATCCCTTTCCGTCTGTATCGGAAATAAGATTCATCAGCCGGATGTAGCTCTCGGTTGGTACAACTCCCATTATGGATAAAGCATCCTCTTCGGATATTTCAGTGTCTCCGCCTGTGGCAACGCCGGAGAAGGATATGACCTGTTCAAGAAGAGACTGGGCGTCCCTCATAGAACCATCAGCAATACGCGCCACGGGGAACAGGGCAGTGAAAGAATTGTTTCAGGTATTTTATGCATCTCCGTTGTTGCAAATATAAATACAACGTGCGGAGGGGGTTCCTCAAGGGTTTTCAGCAGCGCGTTAAATGCCTGCGTGGTAACCATGTGGACTTCATCTATTATGTATATCTTATATTTTGACTTGGCTGGAGCAAAATTAACGTTTTCGCGGAGTTCACGGATATTATCGACGCCATTGTTGGAAGCACCATCGATTTCTATTACATCAAAGGAGTTACCCTGTTTTATTTCAACGCAGTTTTCACATACTCCGCAGGGGGTTGGAGTGGGCCCCTCTACACAATTAAGCGCTTTGGCCAGAATTCTGGCCATAGTTGTCTTCCCTACACCGCGAGGTCCGGAAAAGAGATAGGCGTGGGTAATACGCCCCTGGGTTATACTGTTCTGTATTGTTTTGGAAACATGATCCTGGAAGACGACGTCACCGAAAGTCTGAGGTCTCCACTTTCTGGCAATTACCTGGTATGACATAGTTAACCCGGGGGATTATTTTATACGGAAAGGGAGGGATTCGAACCCTCGGTCACTTGCGCAACACACGGCTTCCAACCGTGCTCCTTTGGCCACTCGGACACCTTTCCTTGAGCATTAGATACCTGATAATTTATACTGTAATCTTTGTCAATAAACAAATTTTTGGATTTATTCCAATTCCGGGGTAGTGGTTTATTTTCGGAGCACAGCGCTTCGCGATGCGCCTGAAAAGGGGGACAGCACCCCGTAATCCCCCTTTTCAGCGTATGCGAGGCATACACACCACAAATTATAAAATGCTGCCAATTTTATCAGCAGCATTTTATTTATGTTTGACCTTTTTAAATTTTTTGTATATAATATTAAAAAAGCACCGGAGTTTTCATGAAAAATATAGCTTTTTCTTCATTAAAGATTCTGCTAATATCGCTTTTTGCAGCAACATCCGCTTTCAATACTCTTTCCGCGGAAGAAAACACAATCCGCTTAGGATATTCCGATGCTGAAGCCTTCCCTTTTCAAATACGTGACGACAAAAATCCTCCGGGGATCGCTTTTGAAATAATTTCTGAAGCCGCAAAGCTCACGGGAGTTAAAATAAAATACGTCAGACTCCCCAACAGGCGGGTACAGCTTTCGCTTCGCGAAGGGGATCTGATTGACGGGGCTTTTATGTTCTCCTACAGCGAAGAACGCAATGTCAATGGATTCTACCCCTCAATGCAGGGTAAACCGGACGGAAACAGAAGAATAGCAACTCTAAGCTACTATATTTACAGAAAAAAAGGATCATCAATAAACTGGGATGGTAAAAAATTTTCAGGGTTTGACACTTCTGATCCAAAAATAAAGATCGGAGCAAATTCCGGATACTCAGTTGTGGGAGATCTGATTAAAATGCTCACCAGGATCTTGTGGCTGATAATTATCTTTCATCCGGAGGCATTACTGATATTGAAAAACTTCCCAAACCGTTTATTCAGAAGGATTACTTTCTGATGTTCAGTCATCAATATTATGAAAAGAACCACCAGACTGCGGAGAAGTTATGGAATAAGATCGGAGAGATCCGTGACAAAAAAACTGCGGCAATAGCATCGAAATATAAAGAATAATGGATTCACCAGCCTCCGATGTCGGAGCCCGGTGAATCACAGAATTAACCTGTTTCTAAAAAATTTCTTCCGGTTTAAAAAAGTAACCGATCTCAAATTCAGCTGTATCGGGTGCATCGGAACCATGCACTACATTAAACTGTATGCTCTCTGCAAAATCAGCTCTGATTGTTCCGGGGTCTGCTTCTTTAAAATTAGTAGCACCCATGAGCTTTCTGTTAAGGGCTATTGCGTTTTCACCTTCGAGAACCATTACAACTACGGGCCCTTCCGACATAAAAGATGTAAGTTCGTCATAGAAGAATTTACCCTTATGAACAGCATAGAATCCCTCTGCTGTCTCCTTTGACATATGAATTTTTTTCATCGCGGCTATTTTCAGTCCTGCAGATTCGAATCTTCTGATTATCTCTCCGGTAATATTCTTTCTTACACCGTCCGGTTTGATTATTGAAAGTGTTCTTTCCATTAAATTTCTCCATAGCAGTAGATATTTTTATAAGAAAACAGTATACATAGACTATTAAACAGTATCCCATGTATAATAAAAAGTTCCCGATTTAATTGCGTAAATCCTTCGAATCCCCGTAATAATGTTCAGACAATGCGGTAAGGTATATCAGTATCCCGAGGCTTTCTCTATACGCATCATTTCATCTTCATACATTCTGCATGTGTATGAGAAAAATGTTTCATACACATCGGTATCATTGCATAAAATCATTTTTCCCTTCAACGCTTCAAAGGAGAGAAAAACCGGCGCTGAATTCAGAACGGTGAGATCAATTTTTTCGAATCCCAGCTGATCCTGAAGTTTTCCGATTATTCCGCAGCGTACATCGAGATCCGGCATTGTTTTAAAATATACCGCGATATCAATATCGCTGTTATCCCCGATAATCCCTGAAGCAGATGATCCGAAAAGAAAAGCAAAGCTGACCACCTGCAGAGGATTAAGAATCCGGGCAATATCATCAGTGCTGATTGTTTTCATAATTCCTCACTGCTTCTGTAAACTTTCTGAAATCATCAAGCCGTTTTGAAACAATATCGTACATAATTGAGGTGTCAAGTGAATCATAATTGTGGACAATTAGATTTCTAAAACGCACCATTGAAACGAATGGTTCTTCGCCGGAGATTACGCCAAGATCTTTAAGTCTGCGGATCGCATCGGCCGACGTTGTCTGAGGTCCGATTCCGTTTCTTGAACAGATCCTTTCCGCACAATCGATCATTGCTTCCACCATTACCTGAAGTGAGCGTTCGATAATTTTCTGAAGACCCCAATCTCCGGAGATTTGATCTTCGGTAAAAGGTCCATACCCGTTAAGCTTCAAAATATACTCTTCAATGAGAGCACATTTTGACAATATAATGCCGTTTTTTCCTTTTTCCATAATCGAATATTATTTCAAAATTTAAACATTGTCAACAAAATTAACTAATGGTTCATGCGCTTAATTGGAGTAGCGGTTTATTTTTGGGATCATAGATTTCAGGAATGTTTTATAATCAGGAAGGTATAAAAAAAGGCTGCCTGATTTTAATCAGCAGCCTTTTTTTATGTGCCCAGAGCGGGACTTGAACCCACACGAGAAAATCCCACATGGCCCTCAACCATGCGTGTCTACCAATTCCACCACCTGGGCTTTGGCACATCAACTTCTATGAGACTAAATATTTCAGGGGTAATAATGTCAACGAAAAAAATTAAAAATTTTTTAAGGTCAACGAATTTGCTCAAAAACTGGTGGTGAATAGTAATCTCCATCGAGCAAGCCCCCGCACCCCGGTCGCTGGCAAAGCAAATTCATCACTGCCCCCTCCGGGGGTGCGGGGGCTTAGGTGGAGTGAATATTATTATTACCACCAAAAAATGAGTAGTTACGAATCAACCTCCCCCTCTCCATATGGAGAGGGGGCCGGGGGGAGAGGTCAGTAAACAATCTCCAGCACTTCATCAAAATAATTAACAAAGTGGGCATCGAGTCCTTTCTTTATATATTCGGGGAGTTCATCAAAATCTTTTTTATTTTCGTAAGGATAGATTATTGTTTTAACTTCGCAAGAGAATACAAAGATGTTGCCATAGTTATTCCTGCAGATGGTCCGTCCTTCGGAGTTGCACCGGCAGGTACATGAAGATGTATATAGTGATTCGCAAAGTAATCTTCATCTATTCCGTAATCCCTTGCTCTTGACTGAATGTATGTATAAGCAATCTCTGAGGATTCCCGCATAACATCTTTCAGCTGTCCCGTCTGTTTAAAACCTTTGACTTTTGTATGGATTCCGGTTGACTCAATGTATAGTGTTGTTCCGCCCATACTTGTCCAGGCAAGTCCCATTACAACTCCGGCGATACTTTTATCATATAGAGACTCATCTGTAAATCTCGGTTTTCCCAGAAACTCTTCAAGATTATCTTCGGTGACACATACCGGTTCGGTATTCCCCTCGGCAAATCTTTTAGTCACCTTTCTCATAATTTTCTTTATGTTATTTTCAAGGGATCTTACTCCGGCTTCACGGGCATAACCATCTATCATTTTCTTCAAGGCGCTTGTATCAATTTTAGCCATATTCTTTTTAAGTCCATGCTCTGCCAGCTGCTTGTTTACAAGATATTTTTTTGCAATCTGAACTTTCTCTTCCAGTATATAGCCTGAGAGTTTCATTATCTCCATCCTGTCAAAAAGCGGCGCGGGGATAGTATCCATTGTATTTGCAGTTGCTATAAAGAGAATATTGGACAGATCGAAGCGGACATCCATGTAGTGATCAAGAAAAGCCGAGTTCTGTTCACTGTCAAGAACCTCAAGGAGAGCCGAAGCCGGATCGCCCTGAAAACTTGCACCGATCTTGTCGATCTCATCGAGCATAATAACAGGATTAGATACACCCACAGTTTTAAGGCTCTGTATAATCTTTCCGGGCATAGCACCGATATAGGTACGCCTGTGCCCCTTTATCTCGGCTTCATCCCTCATCCCTCCCAGAGAGAAACGGAAAAATTTTCTATTCAGAGCTTCCGCTACAGATTTACCGATAGAAGTTTTACCAACCCCGGGAGGCCCTATAAAGCAGATAATCGACCCGGAGATATTACCCTTCATCTTCCCTGTTGCAATGAACTCGAGAATTCTATCTTTAATATCATCAAGCCCGTAATGATCCCGATCGAGAATAGCCCGGGCCTTGGAGATATCGTAGTTGTCTTCGGAATTGATCCCCCAGGGTAGAGATGTGAGCCAGTCGAGATAGTTTCTGCTTACACCGTACTCCGCAGAGTGAGGCTCAAGAAGACGCATCTTGTTCATCTCTTCGTCAATCTTTTTCGCCGCTTCTTCGGTAAGTTTCAGCTTCTCTATCTTCTCCTGAAATTTTTCGATTTCAGTTGATTTTTCATCCTTTTCAAGTCCAAGCTCCTTCTTTATCTCCTTTAGCTGCTCGCGAAGGAAGAACTCCTTCTGCTGCTTGGATATCTTCTCTTCTATCTGCTGGGTTATCTTTTTCTGGAGTTTATTAAGCTCTATCTCCTTTTTAAGAAGAATAAGAACTTTTTTCACACGATGACGGACATCAAATGTTTCAAGAATATCCTGAATTTCTCCCGATTCGGCCTGTGTCATTGATGCTACAAAATCTGAAAGTTTCCCCGGATCTTCCACACTGAATCTGTTGAGGAAAAGTTTAAGCTCCTCCTGAAATAAAGAGTTTGTTTTTATTAAATCTTTAACAGAACTGATGATTGCCATTGAGTACGCTTTCATCTCATCAGTGGGTTTAAACTCCGCCTCGTAATAGTTTTCAACATTCCACCGGATAATAGGTTCATTCTGCACCACACTCTTCAGTGTAAAGCGCCCTATTGCGTTGAGCATCACCTGCACTGTCCGCTCGTCTACCGGTGTGATTTTTATTATTTTTACAGCCACACCGACATGATACAGATCTTCTGATCTCGCCATGCCGTCGTGCTGGTTTTTTATAAGAACAACACCGCCGATCTTATTCGGCGAATCCATGATCTCCTGAGCGCTGTCGATCATTATATCTCCGGTAAGGATAAGGGGTATCATCATACCCGGGAATATAGGACGCTGCGATATGGGGATAATGGTCATCTTCTCGGGACGGAAGTCCTCTGCTATTATAAGCTGGCTTGCAATATCTTTAATGTCATCTGACATATGATCACCTCATACTTATTTATTTTACGCTTAAAGAATATATATCTTTTATGAATAATTTTTCAGTCTGCCAGGCTCCCAGAGTAAAAACATATTCACTCACATTTGTCCGGGCATAGTGCATATCATTCTCTTTACTGTTATAAATTTCAAGCTCAAAATTTTTATCGGAATATGGAATTGTTACTATACAGACTAACTTTCCCGATTTTTCAACATCAGCATTTTCCGGAAATTCTGCGGCCTTCAATGGAGAGAAGAGAGCCAGAATTGAATTGACTTCAGCATCACTCAACTCCAGATCTTTATACCCTCTGCACATCCACTTCTCCAGTGATTTCTGATTTCCGTCACTGCCGTCAGTCTCTTTTTTATTCTGAAATAACTGGAAGTCATAATTTTCCCCGCCATAGCTTATTCTGAAAAACCTGATATCCTCTTTTTTAATATCAAATATCCGTTTGTCTCTTAAATCAGAAACCGACAGATTGAAATCACTCTTCATAATCCCCGATGCAAGATATACCTCTTTACTGTCATCGACGCGGATATAGGAGTGGTTTTTTGTTGAACCGGCTTTGCCGATCGCTATTTTTCTTAAAACTTTACCCTTCCCTTTTATAAAAATTGTA
The DNA here is from genome assembly GCA_002839285.1 of Spirochaetae bacterium HGW-Spirochaetae-5. GTDB lineage: Bacteria > Spirochaetota > UBA4802 > UBA4802 > UBA5550 > WRGT01. Next base: position 80,562 of record PGXT01000002.1, read on the forward strand.
ACCGCCCTGTCTTCTGTAAGATCATATTTATCATAATAACCTTTATCGGAGACTAAATCAAGTAATTTAAAATCTCTCGCTTTTCGTTCAAGAGCTTCAATAAGATCCGCATCTCCGGCGTAGGATTGTTCATTGATAAACCATTTACTCTCTTTTTTAGTCATATTCAAAGAAACATCTTTTCCTGTTACAATAATTTCATCAGCCGGTTCGTACCAGCCCTCAGGAGAGGGAACACTGCTGCAGCTCCAGTTCTTCACCACAATAGCTGAACCAAGAAAAAAAATAATCCCCAGTGTATAAAGTGACCTCTTACTCATTAACATTACCCCGTAAAAACAGTGATTCAATAAAACGTCTGCGTGCGGCCCGCCGTCTCCATACGATAAGTCCTGTAAGAACTACAAAGAACGGCACAAGCCCCATGTTTATCATTTTAAGAAGAAAACGGGTCTGATCACCGGTTTTTATCAGCGGATTATAATCGAGACTCTTGCTCTTCATCTCCGGGATATAACTGTTCCCTGCGAGATAATCGACCATGGAATGGAGCAGAATATCATTTGAAAAAACACCCGATCCGCTGCCCCCGGACAGAATTTTTCTTGCTGAATTGATAAATCCCGACGAATTAAGCTCCGATGTTCCGACAACTATAAGCTCCGATCTGCCCGATGATACCGTTGCGTCAAGTTTTTTTTCTGTATTAAGCGGACTCTTTTTTGATGCAGAGAGTACACCGGCAGGAATATCTCTCCCTTTAAAATAGCTTTCAAAACTACCTGAAGCAAGGACAGCTACGGGATAACTCCTGAGCTCAACACCGGAAGGGGGCGACATGAAGAAAGGACTGAAATTCATCTTCCCCTCCATAAGCCAGCTTTCCGGGGATGTGGAGACAAGAACAGAGGACTGAACACCTTTATCTTTAAGACTTTCGTCAACTTCAAGCGATGATGTTTTTATAAAAATCACATTGTTCAGATATCTGGTAATGATGCTTTCGCTGTTCAGCCCGGCCTTATCAATCGAAGGAACAAGGGGATAATCTGTCAGCATCTCCCCCATATTTATTTTTTTACAGTTTTTATCCAGCACAACATTTTTATTGATCTTTATCCCGTAATGGGCACTCATCTCTTCAAGACCGGAGGTAACGGGAAGTATAAGCGGCTGCCCCCCCATTAAACCGGACTGGTCACCGGTGTCCATCTCGATGAATGAATTAACGAAAAGCAGAACAGATCTTCCATGCATTAAGAACTGGTCTATTTTATACTTATCTGCATCGGAAAAATTATCCACGGGCCCGTTTATAATAAGAACTTTTATATTATCCGGAATATCACCGGTTCTGATATCAACAGGGACAAGCTGGTACACATCAGATAGTATCCCCGCAAAAAGTCCCGCACCGGCAGGGCTCTGCTTATCCATGATATCGGGAATTCCATAACCGGTAAGATAACCGATCATGGTAGTGCTGCTGAGGAGTTCACCTACACCATTATTTATTGTATCTTCAAGCCCCTGAAGACCAGTGATAACATTTGTCCCCATAATTGTTGCAGCAACATCGAGATTAATTTTCAGGAACTTATTATTTGCCTCCATGACCAGACCGAAGAACCCGCTCCCCGCCGGTATCGATTTACCCGATCTTGTTTTCATTGCCTTCCATGTCAGTTTTGAAATGCCGTATTTTGAATCGAGTTCACCGGCATCACTCTTTGACGGATCGACAACCCGGAACTCTATTTTACCATAGTTTCTTAAATTGCTTTTTGACACTGCACTTTTCAAAACATCTTCAAGTTTTGAAATACCATCAATAGGGAGATCCATGATTTTTTCATCAAGATAGAGAGTGAGCATTACAGGCTTTTCAAGTTTAAGAAGTTTATCGATTTTACCCGTGAGTCTTTCAATGCGGGATGTTATACTGTACTCAAGCCCCGTTGATGATGTTACTGCTTCGATCTTTTCTATCAGATCGGCATGCTGGATAACCAACCCCATATACACGCTTCTGATCTTCACCTGATCGTTTACAAACTCCCTGCTCTGGACAGGGGTTATTCCGTAATCACCGGCCTGCTCTTCCAGTTTGTCATCATCAATTATTTCATAAGAGAAATTTCTGTTTCCGTAATAATTGTACTCATCAAGAATATCTTTAAGATATCTGTAGACCGCAGCATGTTCAGCGGGTAAATCCTTTGAAAAGAAAACCTTTATTTTAAGTTTTTCATTAAGACCGGAAACTGTCTCTCTGCTCCGCTCCGAAAGAGAATATATGTCCTTTGAAGTCAGATCAAATCTTACGCTGAAGGCGGCAGCCGCGGCATTTATCACTATAATTAATATTACATTCAAGAGAAGCTGAAAATTTTTTTCCTCCATCCTGAATGAATTCCCGAAATATGTTTTAAGTTTTATAAATTTTTCTTTCATTCTTCTACCTCCTCTCCTCGATCACTTTAACAGTAAACATAAGCGAGAGCGCGCAGATTGAAATGAAATAGATAATATCCCGTGAATCGATTATACCCTTTGCGATATTCTGAAAATGATAATCTGTACCGAAGTATGATATAAATCCGGATTTTGACGGGAGGAATATCACTGCCTTATCGACCAGCCAGAGCGAAAAACAGGCAGCCCATGATGATATAAAAGATATGATCTGATTCCGTGTAAATGAAGAAGCTAATAGCCCTATTGATGTATATGCCGCGGATAATAAAATGACTCCAATATAACCGCCGATAACCGGACCGAAATCGGGTGAACCGGTAAACACAATTGTTGCAAGATACATCAGTGTAGGCGAAATCATCACTGCAGAAAAAATTGTACCGGCAAAAAACTTTCCAAGGACAATATCCAGCGATGAAACCGGAAGAGTCATCAGAATTTCAAATGATCCGGACTGTCTCTCCTCGGAGAGGAGCTTCATTGTAACTGCCGGAATAACAAAACAGAGCATAAGCGGCATAAGCTGAAAAAGATTTCTCATCTCGGCCTGATTGTAATAAAAGAAATCCTTAAAGAAAAAGAAACCTGTAAAGACAAGAAATACTGCAATTACTATATATGCAATCGGACTGTTGAAATAGCTTTTCAGCTCCTTCTTCATTATTGCATTAATTTCACTGAACCTTCCCATTTTCACCCCCCGCTGTAAGTTCACGGAATATATTTTCAAGACTCTCCTGGTCCTGTTTCATTTCGTACATAACCCAGTTATTCGAACTGATTGTTTTAAAAATCTCGGGCCTGATTTCCGAGCTGCCCGATACTGTCAGTGCCGCCGCGGTGAGTTCCGGATCATAGAGCTGTTCGATGCTCTTCACTCCCGGTATATCAATCAATGCTGAATGAAGCGGGTCAAAACCGGTTCCCGATATCCGGACAATTATCTTTTTTTCACCGCCGGATGCCGACTGAAGAAGTTCTGTTTTATCATCTGCGACGATGGTTCCCCGGTTAATTATTATAACCCTGTCGCACGTGGCTTCAACCTCTGAGAGTATATGCGTGGAGAGTATTACGGTCTTCTTTTTGCCCAGCTCTTTTATCAGATTCCGGATCTCTACTATTTCAATGGGATCGAGTCCCGATGTGGGTTCGTCAAGTATCAGTATCTGCGGATCGTGTATCATTGCATGGGCAAGACCGACTCTCTGCCTGTACCCTTTCGATAGTTCATTTATGTTTTTGTGCATTACATCTTTAATTCTGCAGATATCGGCAACTTCACTGACACGCCGTACACCGGGGATCCCCCTCACTTCAGCGATATACATGAGATAATCAAATACAAGCATATCCCCGTAAAGCGGAGCTGACTCGGGGAGATAGCCGATCATCTGCTTAATTTTAAGCGGATCATCAGCGGCGTTTATTCCGTCAACAACTATCGAACCCTTATCGGCTTTCAGATAGCAGCTGAGCATACGGAGTGTGGTTGTCTTACCCGCGCCGTTAGGGCCGAGCAGTCCGGTTATCTCTCCATCGCGGATGGTGAAGGAGATATCATTTACAGCTTTAAAACCGCCGTAGGATCTTGTCAGACCATTAACACTAATCATAGAAGGAAAACCTCCTCTTCCCTGTGAAATCTTTTATTTATAGTTTGATATTTTTTGGAGCATGATGTGTTCGAAAATACTAACCGCTCCGCCCCCTCTGCCTTTTAGGCATCTCCCCCATGATGAGATGGTGGAGAGGTGAGACGATACTGATTACTACAATACGCAAAATTTATCAGTAGGAGTATCATCGCGAAAGTATTGATTATACTTCAGTAATTATTCCTAAATATAATTTTTAGAGTAAAAAACAAAAATTATATATCCCCGCCGCCTTCGGCGGCGGGGATAATAGCGTTTTTTTTACTTTAGAAAAGTTAAGGAATAAATACTAATTGCACTTTATCATATTACAGGATTATTACAATTAATTTTCAGGATATTATGGTATTTTTTGTCTATTTTTTGTTACATAAAAAATGAACCGGGCCGGAGTTCCGGCCGGAGAAAAATGTTCATTAAAGAGAAAACGCTTCCGTGAAAAATAAATTGTTACAAGATATCTTCAATTGAAAAAAACTTTATATAATCAGCTCTGGGGGGAGTGAAGATCTCCAGTGCAGATGAGTCCTCAAGTATCTCCGCGGAGTGTGCAACACCGGAATCGATACACCAGCTCCCGCCGGTTTCAACTTCAAATGTATCATCTCCAATAGTAAGTTTAATTTTCCCTCCTAGAAGATAACCCGTCTGCTCATATGGATGACTGTGTTTAGGGAGGCTGCTGCCGCGGTTCATAATAAATTTTGTCATCAGGGTTTTTTCACCATGGACAAGCGTTTTAATTTTTATTCCGGGCAGAATATCACTGAATTTATCTTCATTAGATTTTCCGAACATATTTTTATCTCCTTTTAGCAAGCTGACTTGTTTCAACATCTTTCAAAATAAATCAATCGTACATTAAATTGTAGGCCCCCATCCCACGACGAATCATTATCCACACCTTAACAGCCCCCTAAATCCTACTTCGACAAGCTCAGCACGTCGCCCGGAGGGGGACTTAGAAATGTTGAGATTTAACTCTCGTTTTTCTTGCGAGCTCTATAAAATACTTTGGCGACCTGACTTTTGAATTCATAATTATATTATTTATTATAGATATTTATTTGTAAAGCAATCTTCAAGTCCAACGACCGGGGTTTTGGGGGGCCGTTGGATTTCGGGTACAAGTCAATCTAATAAGAGCTGTAAACAGATTATAGAAACTCACATCATAAGAGCATTATACAATCACTCCCCGCGCAGTTCTATCACAGTACCCTCGGGGGCTGTGATCTTTGCAAGCAAGCCCCCTTTTACATTATATATAATATCACTCCCTTTTCTGCGGAATGAATTAAAACCTTTTTCAATCAATTTATCAATAGTCTCAGGAAGATTATCCACGATAAAGCAGACATGAACAATTCCTGTATTAACGGTTGAACCGGAATAATCTGCTGCTCCGGATTTCGGAGTCTGCAGTTCTATTAGTATATTCTCTTTTTTTAACCATGTATTATAATCTCTGCCGTGAAAATTCCTTGTTTCTTCCATGATACTAAAACCGAGAATGGAACAGTAGAAATCTATACTTTCACTATACTTATCAGTTTCTATACAAATGTGGTGAATTGACTTTATCAAATCCGGAATCTCCTTCATTATTGTATAAGTATAAATTCATAAAACAGATGTCAATACCCTTTCTGAAGATTTTTGTATAATCATGCCATCATCTCATGATTATACTCTCTCCGATTTAATATTTCGCCAGTCGGCTCATCTTCTACATTAACCGAAAAACAATTAATATTCAAATATTCAGCTCAACTTTTCGCTGAAAACAGCCGATACTATAATACCGCGAATTGCGTACAAGGAGGTGCGAATGAATATTTCACCAGTCGCAACTGCAACTGCAAGAAGCATTGAGGATATGGGTAACCTTCTGAAGAACATTACCGATAGTTCAATCGGTCTTCAGGACAAACTCATAAAGGTCGGGGCAACGGAAAGAATCTCTGACGAAAAACTCGGCCAGGCATTGGATTTTTTGGCTTAATAAAAAAGAGGGGCTGAATCAGCTCCTCTTTTTATTTAAAAAATTTATAAATTATTACTGATAAAATTAAATTATTTTCGAATTGTTATTTTATAGGCTCTGTCCGCACCGGGAGGTGCATCACTGAGTTCCTCAAACAATAATCCGGGTATAACTTCCGCTTTGTCTTTAACGCTGCCGGTTACAAGAATCTCCCAGGGTTCCGCCGTATCTTCACCCAGTTTACTCGCAGCATTTACCTCTGCACCGAAAACATCCTGATCACCAATCCGGAGAACTTTCCCGTATCCCAGACCAACACATAGAAGTATCTGCTCTTCCGGAGCCTTGTCCTTATTGTATTCATGAAGTACTTCATGCATCCGTAAAGTGCCCTGTATTGCTTTATCCACATTTCTGAATATTACAAGAAGGCTGTCACCCTCAGCTTTAAGAAGAATTCCATCATGATCCTCTATAACTGGAATAAGAAGACGTTCAGATTCGTATATTGTCTGAAGAAAATGTATAATGCCGAATTTTGCCACACCACGTGAAAAACCTGAAAGGTCGGTAAACATTACACACCACTCTTCACCGAATAGATCCCAGATTCTCTGGTCCACTTTATCTTTATCAGCACCGGGCTCCAGTCTCTGCTGAATAAGTTTTTCCAGCCTGTCCTCTGAAGCACCCATACCTATAACATGACGATAAGACATTTTCAACCTCCAATTGAAACTAATGAGTATAATTAGCGGATTAAAGCTCCATTCTGTCAATCACATCACAACACGGTCCAGGGTCTTTTTTTATTTTTTTCCGCTTTTTAATTCTCTCTCACTTTCGATTTCATCGCTGGTTTTGAATCCCTCAATAAGCTGACTCAGATCCTCGGCCCTTGATGAGAGCTCTTCAGATGAGGCTGCAATCTCTTCAGATCCGGAAGCTGTCTCAGCTGCAAAATCCTTAATCCGGTTCATCGCCTCTTTCATTGAAACACTGTTGGACATCTGAAAATTTGCCACCTCAATTATATTATGCGATTTCTCCTCAAGATTCTTCATTGTATTTTTTATCAGATAATGATTCTTTGCCTGCTGCTCTGTGAGTACTGCAATATCTTCAATTGACCTTGAATTTGCAGAGATATTATTCATAATGCCGGAGATAGCTGTTCTGATGCTTGTGACCATATCGCTCCCCTTCTGGACACTGGAGGAAATCTCTGTTGATAAGGTATGAATTTCCTTAACCTGATTTGATGTTTTATCTGCAAGCTTTCCAATCTCCTCGGCGACAACTGCGAAACCGCGCCCGGCCTCACCGGCTCGAGCAGCTTCAATACTTGCATTGAGTGAAAGAAGATTTATCTGATCGGAAATATCATTGATCATGTTCACCATTTCGCTGATCTTCTTAGATGAGTCAACAATAAGACTCATGGCCTGAGATGCTGAAGACCCCATCTCATCCCCTTTCCGGGCAGTAACAATAGATTCATCACTCTGGATTTTTACCATCTTCATATTCTCAACTATCTTGTTAGACATATCTTCAAGACCGCTTACAGAATCGGCAGCCTGTGAAATTTCATTGACCTGTTCACCTATATACTCAGTTGTCTCACTTATTGAATCAAGAACAAGATTAAGCTCTGCAGATATACTCCGTACAGAGTGAACCTGCTCGCCGCTGCTCTGACCAAGTGATATCGATGTGGCAGTAAGTTCTTCGCTGGAGGCCGCCAGTGACGCCGCTGCACCCTTGAGGTAATCAAGAGTCTTGGTTGACTGTTCTATCATTTTGTTTGCGCTGTCGGCTATTTCACCTATTTCGTCATCGGAGGTAAAATCCACTTTATGAGTAAAATCCCCCTTTGCTACTTCACTCAATATGGCAGATATTTTTATTACAGGCCGGAGGTTTCTTTTAATCATTATATTTACAGAAGTAAAAATTATTAAAGCTCCAATAAGTATAATCCCCGTTACTATTGCTGCAGCATTATATATTTTACCGTAAATATCCTTAATGTCATATGCTACAAGAATTCCACCCCAGTACTCTTTTCCAATATATACAGGGACTGAAACCATTACGCCTTCAGCTCCGGTATCACGTTTATAATAAGATTTTTTTATCCCGGAAGGATCAAGCCCCTTCCCGAGGTAATCCCATTTACGGTTGGTCCTGTTCTGTCTTACATCTGTTTTATAATCACCGGTAATCTTCATGCTGTTTTCACTGTGATGAAATGCAACATAGCCGTTACGGTCAATTGTCGCCGCAAAAAGCAGCCCCTTCTGCTTCATAGTTAAGAATCCGTCAACGATGCCGCGCAGTCTGCGGCCCAGATCTTTATCCTCTGCGTACTTTGTCATGTATCTTCTGTAATCTTCAGTTTTTCCGGGAACAGTTGTATCAACTTTTTTAAATATTTTCTGCAGATATTCATCGCTTAGCTTATCTCTGTCTGCCGGGTTACTCCATATTTCAACACACTCTTCAATTGAGAGCTCCCGGTAATCTTCGGACATCAGGCCTTCCAGTGTATGCCTGCCGGTAGCAATTTCATTCTGAAAAAGGGATTCAATCTGGCTCTTCACTGTAAAAGCAATATCAGCCGAAGTATCGAGATAATAATAATTGATGTAATAATGCTTCATCCCGAAATATGTGAAAATCGTTGCGATGACCATCATAACCGCAAGTATCATTAAGAGTTTAACGATTATTTTTGTTGAAAGACTTCTTCTACCTTTCATAACACGACTCTTCCAAGAAAATATAATTAGAAACCTGTACCTGATACAATCTAATTACATCACGGGAAATTTTCAATTTCTCAGTTTTTTTATTTAAAATAAACTCTCCAATACTGCATTTTTTTTATTAGTACGCAAATTTAATACACTCACAAGCTTTTTCTGGAATATTTTTTCAGAAACCTCCCTGAAAAATAATTTTTTTAAAAAAAATTTATTAGATTATAAATAGCCGCTGCATGGTTAATCTTGCACTGCAGTTGTTTACAGACTTATTTAAAACATCACTACCGGACCGGAAAAGTTTCAAGAAACTTATATTACAGGAGAGCCTCATGAAAACTGATTTTTTAAAACTCGACAGCATAAAAAAGAAACTCTTTCTGGCCTCAATGCTTCTGGTACTGATACCGACTATATGTATCCTTATCGTAGTATCAATATGGGTCAGCAGTAAAGGGAGAGAGGATTTTATTGCACGGGCAACAGGTGAAATTTCACAGGTCAACAATGTAATAGACATTCTTCTGGATAATGCCATCTTAAATGTGGAAATGATGGGACAGCATCCCGCGGCTATCAGAATTGATAATTCCTTAAATAATTTTTCGAAAACAACAGTCGAAACTGATTTAAAGAAAATAAAAAGAAATGAAATGGAGAGATCCTTATTTGATCACTTTACTCTAATTCAGAAAACTCATCCGGATTATCTGGAGGTCTTTCTTGGAACAAAATGGGGCGGATTTGTATCTAATGATGATTCCCCTCTTCGTGCCGGGTATGACCCGACTAAAAGACCATGGTATGCAGACGCGATGAAAAACCCCGGGAACCCGGTTATCTCAAAGGTATATCTCTCAACAAATGGCGAGAATGTAATCTCTGCCATGAAATCTTTCAAGGATAATACCGGTGAAGTTAAATTCATAGCCGGTATAGACATATCACTGAAAAGACTTACTGAAATTATAAATAATCTGAAGATCGGAAAAACCGGTTTTCTCATTCTTACAGAGAGCGATGGTACAGTTCTTGCCTTTCCCGGGAATAAAGAGATAATCTCAAAAAATATTTCCGGGCTTGGAATAAACGCACTTACGGAAGGACTGAAGTCAGACAATACTACAACTTATTTTCATCTTGAAGGGAAAGAGAGACTTGCCAGAATTATGACTACGCCAAAAGCAGGATGGAAAATAATAGGTATTATAGAAGAATCGGAAATTGCCGAAAGTGCAAGATCACTGAGGATACTTATTTATATTGTAGGAATTCTTTTTACGCTGGGGGCAATTTTTACAGGCTATTTTGCGGCGAAAAAAATTTCCGAGCCGATCACAGCAACGGCAGAAGTTCTGAATAAAACAGCCGAAGGTGATTTTACAAATAAAATAGATGTTCAATATGAATCAAGAAATGACGAAATAGGAACACTCGCGAGAAGTTTCAACACCTTTATAACCAAACAGCGCGAGTCCATGAAGCAGGTTTTAAGCGCCGCAAAAACAGTTAAAGGTGCATCATCTGAGATTAATTCCGGGAACCAGAACCTTGCCCAGAGAACACAGGAACAGGCTTCAACCATTGAGGAGATTTCTGCAAACATTGAAATGATAACTGAAACACTTCAGATTACGGCAAAAAATTTCCATCAGGCTGACATTAATTCTAAAAAAACACTGGAAGTAGTTACAGAGGGTGAAAGCGCGATTTCTGAAACAATCAACGCCATGCAGCAGATAAAAAACAGCAGCACTTGCGCTTAATGCAGCTGTCGAAGCTGCCAGAGCCGGGGAACAGGGGAAAGGTTTTGCGGTAGTCGCATCTGAAGTAAGGAATCTGGCAGTCCGGACATCGGATTCATCTAAAAAGATTGAACAGCTGATCAAGGAGAGTCTTGAACGCGTTATACGTGGAGATGATCTTGTCCAGAAATCGGGCGAAATACTGAAGGGGATTGTCCATAACACAAAAGAGACTTCTGCAATTATTATGGAAATTGCAGCAGCAATGAACGAGCAGAGCACCGGCATAGGGCAGATACATTCAGCGATTAACCAGATAAACGAGGTGACACAACAGAACGCCGCGCTTGGAGAGGAGCTCACAGCATCAAGTGACTCCATGAACAGCGAAGCAGAAGAACTTTCCGGGATGGTTTCGAGATTTAAGATTTAAGACAGCCTTTATTATAAATCTATTCATTACCCACCTCCGGTGGCCCCCCAAACCCCCCGGAGGTGGGCTTTAAAAACCCGCTTCAAATTGAGCTAAAACTTCGATCATCTTAAATTTAATTTTATCACTTGAATTATTCAGTTTAGTTTCCAATTCAATACTAATTATATAACACAGGGTAATACTGTTAATATGTTGTTCATTTTTAATTGAAATAAATTATTTATAATAAATTTTCTAAGCCCACCTCCGGGGGGTTTGGGGGACTGTTGCGGGAACAGATTAATTTGGGAATTATTGCGGATTATTTTTCAGGTATTCAACATATACCTTTCCTTCGCTGGGGAGGAAGATGAGCTTTCTCCCTTTGCTGCCGCCGACATCCTCTCCATGAAGAGAAACACCCTCCTGTTCAATAAGTTTTTTTGCCATGCTGATATTCTGAAAACCGACTGAGACTCTTCTGCCCGATGACAAAGATTGTATTACATCCCCCCCTCCGAAGAGCATAAATTGTGCTGTTTTAAAATTTATCCCTTTCTGACGGAACTTTTCACGAACATAATAAAATGCATAATCTACATAATCCGGATCGGGTGAAACAGGAGGTGAATTGCTTATCACTTTATTTTTGTCCCGATGCTCGGGAAGCATGGCGTGAAAGATTGCGCCGGTTCTTTTATCCGGAGAGTAAACAGTTATAGCCACACATGAACCGAGTATAGTCATAACGGGCATATCTTTTGAACTGACAATAAGCTGCCCGGGATTCAGGAAAAAGTGTTCTTCAAATTTTCTTTTGATATACATCTATACCTTCCTGTAAATTGTTGCAGCAGCAGGCCGGAGCGGGAGATTGTATCCCGACATTGTTTCGGAGTGTCCGATTATAAGAAATCCCCCCTTATTCAGATGTCCGGCTAATCGTCCCAGTATTTTTTCCTGATTCTCTTTATCAAAGTATATCATTGCGTTTCTGAAAAAAATAATATCAAAACTTTCACTGAAGGGATATCTCTCATCCATAAGATTCATAAAGTGAAAATCAGCAGATGCCCTTAGTTCCGGAACAACTCTTACCAGATCGCTCTTCTCTCCCTTCCCTTTCATAAAATATTTTTTTTTGTAATCATGAGGAAGATTACTTATTCTCGATTCGTGATAAACGCCCCGCGCCGCCGCATTGACGACCTTTGTAGAGATATCGGTTCCGGTAATCCTGTATGAATATGAACTGATATTATTGTTCCTTGAAAATTCATTAAGTATAATTGATATAGTATAAGCCTCCTCGCCGGTTGAACAGGCCGAGCTTAGTACCCTGATCGGTTTTTTAACACCGGCTCCCTTCTCTTCCAGCAGCTGATGGAGCGCGGTATTATACAGATAATCAAAGTGCTGTTTCTCCCGGAAAAAACTTGTTTCATGAGTAGAGACAAGATCGGCAAATATATGGAGTTCATCAGCGCCTTTTTTCTCATCTGTAATAAACTTATAATATTCAGTATAACTTTTAAAACCTAGAGCGTTTAACCGTTTAGAGAGGCGACTTGTGAGAAGCACCTTTTTTACCGGAGGCATTTTTATGCCGAAATTTTTTTCAATCAATGAACTGAAATCCAGTCTCTCCTTTTCGCTCATCAGATCCTCTTCGGAAAATGCCTTATCTACATTGAGAATTACCACAAAATCATCATCCCTTTTCCCTATACCGTTAATAAGTTCGGTACTGAGCTTCATCCCGACTTTCGGCGGAGGCTCGATCTGATCGGCTTCGAATCTGAGCACCCCTTTTACAGCATCGACTAATGCTCCTACAATTACCATTTCATCATCGTAATTTGCTTCGACAATTATTATAGCCGTGTCATCCGTAATTGCAGCGCTGTTCATTCCGAACTTTGTCCGGAAATTCATAACTGTAACAACACTCCCTCTGAGATTAAGCACACCGGCAACATAGACAGGAGTACAGGGAATCGGAGTAATATTAGTATAAGAAAGAACCTCTCTTGTTTTTAATACATCAAAAGCGAATATCTTCCCATCAAGAAGGAATGAAAGATATTGAGCCCCCTCATTATTCATTTCATTGTTCATATTGCTCCCCCTGTTAACTGATTCTTTCGAAATCTGAATCTTCAGAATCACCAAGATTCAGCACAACGCCGCTGCCGGTCTGTTTTACATTCTGCTTAAGATGGATTCCGCTGCCGTTTCCATTCCCTTTACCATTACCCTTGCCGTTTCCATTACCGTTTCCGCTGTTTGAATATGAATTTTTACCATGGAATATATCACCATGCGATTTTATCAGATGCGGATTAGGATGATACATATTCCTGGCCGGTTTATTTACATTATCATTTGAAGCACTGCTCTTTTCACCTGTTTTCAGATAATTCACAGCATCCTGCATATAGACTGTCTGAGCTGAAAGTTGTTCAGCAGTTGCGGCAAGTTCTTCAGCTCCCGATGCATTCTGCTGCACAACACTGTTCAGCTGCTGTACTGCAATATTAATCTGCTGAGCTCCGTTTGCCTGTTCACTGCTTGCTGCGTTAATTTCAGCAACAAGTTCTGAAGTCTTCTGAATATCGGGAACCAGTTTATCCAGCATCTCACCGGCCTTTTCAGCTATGGCGACACTTGACCCTGAAAGCTGACTTATCTCACCAGCGGCGACCTGACTGCGCTCTGCCAGTTTCTGAACCTCACTTGCAACTACAGCAAATCCGCGGCCATGCTCACCCGCGCGCGCCGCCTCGATTGATGCGTTCAGAGAGAGAAGATTCGTCTGACGTGCAATCTCCTGGATTATAGAAATTTTATCAGCAATATTCTTCATTGCGCTGACGGTGTGCCGCATTGCTTCACCGCTCTCTTTAGCGTCAATTGCGCTTTTACTGGCTATACGTTCTGTCTGAGCGGCATTGTCAGCATTCTGCCTGATTGTTGCTGCCATCTGCTCTACGGCTGAAGATATCTCCTCCACACTCGCTGCCTGTTCATTCGCGCCCTGCGAGAGCTCCTCTGATGATGAGGATATCTGCTCAGTTCCGGACCTGACATTTTCTGAAGAAGATTCAATACCTGTAACAACATTCATAACAGATCGCGTAAGAATCAGAGATGCAATAATTGATACAACCATTGCCGCTATAATTGATATAACCATAACTAATGTTATCATCTGCGTAACATTCTCGCTCTTATCATGTGACAGCTTTGCCTGTTCATTAGCTATTTTCACCATTTCTTTAAGAGACGGCCCTATTTTTTCAGTAAAAATCGGAGCTGCAATACTTACAATTCTGTTAACTTCATCAATATTTCCCGCTCTGGAATAGGGCAGCAGCCTGTTTACAGCTTCTTTGTAGCTTTTAATACTGATCTCCAGAATCTCTGCAAGCTCCCTCTCTCTCCCTGTATCTGTCATATTTTTGTAACTTTCAATATCCTTGATATATCCGGTATAGGTTTTCTCGATTTCATTTTCATGAAATATTTTTTCTTCAAGTGTCGGAACCGTCATATGTTTAAGAATATTGACTCTCAGGATTAATCCTTTGTTTTCCAGTTCATTTGTAAATTTTATCTCTGTAAGATTAACACTATAAAGATCATCAATCATTTCATCAATTCTGCTTGTACCGATATAGCCGACAAGACCGACAACCAGTGTAACCATTGCTGTCAGCATAAATGTAAGCAATAACTTCCCTTTAATACCCATTTTCATAAATTCCTCCTTTTAACTGATTGTGAATGATTCGGTTTTCCATCATTGATAAAAATTATGACTATTCCCATCGGCGGTACTTATCAGATCTTTCACAATCGCAGCCGCGTCGAGTATAAGAGCCACTGAACCATCACCAAGTATTGTTGCTCCGGCAATCATATCCCGGTTATGGCTCCCCTTAGCGAGAGGCTTAACCACCGTCTGATATTTACCGATTACTTTATCCACAAGAAATCCGTACCTTATATTGTCAATCTCAGTTATAACAATGTGCGGAAACTCATGAGTATCTCCATTCAATTTGAAAACTCTTCGAAGGTCGATGCAAGGAATCAAATCACCGCGGAGATTAATTATAAACTGTCCATCCCCCTCCTCCCGCTCAGCCTTTGTAAAATCAAGGCACTCCCTGACATTGGAAAGATTCAGAATAAACAGCCTCCCTCCAAGCTCCACCATAAACCCGTCGATTATCGCAAGAGTAAGCGGAATTGTAAGTGTAACAGTTGTACCCGCACCCTCGGTGCTTTCGATATCGATACTCCCCCGAAGTTTTTCGATATTACGTTTCACTACATCCATCCCCACACCGCGGCCTGAGATATCAGTTGTAACCTCGGCAGTGGAAAAACCGGGCTCGAAAATAAGATTGAATATATGACGGTCATCGTATTCACCGGTTCCGATAAGTTCTCTCTCTATGCCGCGCTGTCGTATCTTTTCACGGTTCAATCCCGCTCCGTCATCGGAAACTTTTATCTTAACATTTGATCCGGCATACTCCGCCACCAGACTGATTGTTCCGGTATCATCTTTGCCCGATTCTTTTCTTTCCTGAGGTTTTTCTATTCCGTGATCAGCGGAGTTTCTTATAAGATGCATAAGGGGATCACGAAGCCCCTCCATAACATTCTTATCCAGCTCGGTTTCGCCTCCGGAAGTTACTACCTTCATTTTTTTATTCAGTGCCGTTGAGAGATCATAAATCAGTCTCTGAAATCCGTTAAAGGTATCGGAGAGAGGAACCATGCGTATACTCATTGTTCCAAGGTGCTCCGCAATTGATATAAACTCCGGCATCCGGGCACGCGTAGACTCCTGGTTGAGTCTTGCTTGCAGAGTTACAAGTTCCCCCACGACATTAACAAGCGTGTCCAGTTTCTCATTCTTTACACGGATTGATATGGCATCAATTTTACGTCTATCGGATATTATCCCGTCACCGGCCCGTCTGGACATACCCCTCTTCTGAACTATCTCCTTCGGCAGTGAGACATCCTCTTTCAGGAAGAAAGCATTATTAACATAGAATCCGTTTACAGTTTTAATTATCAGCTCTGAATAATCCTCTGCGAAAACAAAAACATCTTTTATTGCTTTTACCCCTTTATCAGTATAAAGATCAATTATCCAGTTAACATAGCAGCGTTCCGGATCAAGATCATCAAAATCCGGGATCGATCCTGTATCAATCCTTACGCTGCATCTCCCCAGAGCAGCCAGTTCATGAAGAAGCGGTTCGATCTTCATAGTCCGTTGAAAGATATCCGGTGCAGGCATAAAAATAATTTTATAATGCTCTTCAGTGAGTGGAAGCTCCGGAACAGCGATACCGGCATTTTCACTCTGCGGATCCTTACATGGTTCATCCATGTCGCGGCAGGTTTTACCCCCAGTAACACTTTTAAGTTCATCAAGAATCTCATTCCTTAGATTGATCTCATCGTCCGAATCTGTTCCATCAATAAGTGATATCATACAGTCTTTGGCTTTTAGAGTAAGGCCAATAATTCTATTGTCAGCTTTAAATACACCTTTTCTCATGCAGTCAAAAATGCTTTCAAGGTCATGGGTAAATCTCGCAAGTTCATCGAAGCCGCACATGCTCCCGGAACCAATCAGCGGGATGTCAATCTGTGAGAGAAGTTCATGGGCTTCCTCTCTGAATACTTCTTTTATAGATTCAAGTTCCATAATCAGCCATCCTCAATTTCGAAAAGACTATTAACATCAACACCGCATTCAGACGCAGTAACCATAAATCCCGATTGAACAGCGGGCTTGAGAACAATCATTGGCCTGTTCTCTGTTTTTAATTTTTCATTGAAGGCTATAAGGAGCTGTATAAAGGTTATATCGGTCTCATCCACTTCAGATAGATCCAGATAGTATCTCTCAGCAGGGAGCTGGCTAATTTTAAAAAGTGCGGATTTTATTCTCGAGGAGAAACGTATTGAAGTATCCTTTCCGAATGAAACATATAATGAACCATTTTTTCTTTTACATGATATTATAGCCATATATTACCTGCAGCGCCTTTCTCATTTTTTTTAAATTCTAAACCGGATTGTTTTATTTTCCAATATAAGTGGAGTGTATAAAAAAGTTAATTTTTTGTAAAAAAAATGCTTATTTTTTAATTATTTCAGCATCCAAACAAGACAAAATCAATTTTATGTTTACTTTATTTACTGCAAATTCGACTTAGCAGTCGGAGAGTGAATAAATCCTTGACAGAGGGGATAATAAATTGATATAAAAATGCCGGATAAAAATACGATCTTAACCGTTTAAGACTCTGACTTCGTTTTTAAATCTGTACTACTTCTGCTGAATCAGAGCAAGCTTCACGGCAAGCCCGGCAAAGACCGAACCGGCAAGAATATTCAGCACCCTGTCAACACGCGCTGATTTTGTGAGAAGTCTCCCTGCAGCTCCGGCAAGCATACTTATTAATCCGAAGATAATGATAGTGGCCAGAATAAATATAAATCCGAGCAGAAACATCTGAATGGTGATTGCCCCCTTCGACGCATCGGTAAACTGAGGGAGAAAAGCCATAAAGAAGATTGAGACTTTCGGGTTGGTGATGTTCATAATTATTCCGCGGCTGTAAAGATTCCACGATGAGAGTTTTACGCTCTCCTTAACCTCAAGTTTTGATGATGAAGCGCTGAATGCCTGATACGCCAGAAAAAGCAGATACCCCGCACCTATATATTTAAGCGTGTTAAAAGCAATAACCGATGTCTGGAATATCGCCGCAACACCCAGAGATACAATTGTGGTATGGAATATTAATCCTGTGCAGAGACCCAGTGTTATTTTAAAACCGGCGGATCTGCCGAACAACATCGACTGAGTCAGCACAAAAAGATTGTCCGGCCCCGGTGCGAGCGCAAGCAATATCGAAGCTGTTGAAAACAAAAGAAGTGTGTTGTAGTCCTGCATAATGTCTCCATGATTTCATTTTTTTATCAAGGCTCAACATTAACAGGTTTAAGCCTTATTTGAGGGTGTCTGATTTTTTGTGTAAACAGCCTTTGATCACATCGGCACCCTATCGCCAAAATGAATGGCGAACTGGTTTAAAGCTGCACCCCAATTCCTT
>PGXT01000153.1 GCA_002839285.1 Spirochaetae bacterium HGW-Spirochaetae-5
CCTGAAAGGGGGATTACGGGGGCGACGCCCCCGTAATCCCCCTTTCAGCGTATGCGGAGCATACGCATCCCTGAAAAGATATGGTTACTGTAACAATATAATAAAAGGATATTTAAACCGGGTATATTTTTTTATCAATGAAGCAAATTTTTTTGATAGCCATATGCTCCCTTTTAGTTTTTATGTATAGTATTCTTTTCCCATCCCATAATGGGGAAAGGTGCCCGATGCCCGGCAGGCGGTTAGGGGCGTAATTAGAGTATTATTTCAGGAGAGATATTTCATGAAAAAGGTTTATGTCATAGGCCACAAAAATCCCGATACTGATTCAATTGTATCTGCAATCGCTTATGCCGAGCTTAAACGCTCTCTCGGCGAAAACAATGTTTTCCCTGCCCGTGGCGGAAAGGTTAACCTTCAGACAGAGTATATCCTGAATCGCTTTAATATACCTCATCCTGAATTCTTAAGCGACCTGATACCAAAAGTAAAAAACCATATGAGCGAGGAGCCTGTTACTCTCCCCCTTGACACTCCCTTGTGGGATGCCATGCAGATACTGACCACCAACAAGTTCAGGATGATTCCACTTGTTGATGATAACAGCAGATATGTTTCGACAATACATTTTAATATTTTCGCGGAAAATATTCTGATGAAGATAGATCCTCAGAAAAACAGTATAATCTCAACTTCGGAGGCAAATCTGGTTAAGACGCTTCGTGCGCAGCATGTTGTCGAGAAGGATTTAGATGAGATATTCAGGGCGCAGATTGTTGTTGCCGCCTCGGAGATAGATACGCTCCGGGAGTACATAGATGTGATGCCCGCTGAAAACGCAATAGTTATAGTGGGGGACAGGATTGACATACAGCAGTATGTGATTGAGAAGGGGGTAAGAGCCCTGATCGTATCAGCGGGAAGAATGGTAAGCAGAGAGATTAAGGAGTTTGCAGCAGAGAGAAATGTGGCGGTTATAATTACACCTTTCAACAGTGCAAGTACATCCTGGCTTGTACTTCACTCTGTTCCGGTAAAAACTGCCGGTGATATAACTCTGGTGCCGGTTGACGCAGATGAATATATAAAGAATATAAAAGAAAGATTTGCCGATTCGCCGTCGAGGTCACTGCCGGTAGTTGGTGAAGACATGAAGGTGAAGGGTGTAATCTCCCAGAGCGACCTGATGAAAGAACCGAACGTGGCGGTTATTCTTGTCGATCATAATGAACTGTCTCAGGGTATTGAAGGTATAGAAAACGTCAGGATACTTGAAATAATTGATCACCACAGACTGGGGAATCCGCCAACGACATATCCTATAACTTTTATAAACAAACCGGTAGGGTCTACATCAACAATCATCGCAAACATGTATCGTGATTATAAAATTCCGGTGAAAAAGGAGATAGCATCAATTCTTCTAGGGGGAATTCTTTCCGATACACTGATCCTCAGATCTGCCACAACAACGGATATAGACAGGGATACCGCAGAGTTTCTTTCGAATATAACTGATCTTAGTATTGATGAATTCGGCAGAGAGATAGTCGCGGCATCATCTCTCATCAGCAGCAAGCCTGTTGATGAGATCATCAACATGGATATGAAGAGATATAACGAGGGGGTTCACACCTTTACAGTCAGTCAGGTGGAGGTGAATGATCCCGATGAAATTATGGAGAGAGCAGAGAGCATACTTTCGCATATGGCTGCTCTGGCCGAGCAGAAGAGTTATCTGTTCTGTTCACTGCTGGTGACGGATCTTAACAGGTTCAGCAGTTATCTTTTTATAAAGGGTAAGGATGACTTTATTAAAAAGATAGAGTACCCGAAATTTGCCGATAATATTTATCTTTTAAAAGATGTTCTGTCTAGAAAGAAGCAGCTCATGCCGTATATCTCGGATATTATTAAGAGGATATAGATTTGCTGTAAACGATGCCCTTTCATATTTCGATAGACTCAGTACATGCAATACAGGCAGGGGGCGGAATTCGAGGCATACGGTTTTTACATTTCCATCGGGAATTGTAGCAAATTTTTTTTGGGCTGCGTATGCTTCGCATACGCAGAAAACGGGGGCGGTGCGTAGCGCTGTGCCTCCAGAAATAATTTGCTACTTCTGGAATTTTAATTTTCAGTTACTTTTTAAGATACTCAAGTACGGCTTCAATTAATTTTCTGAAATCATCAATATTATTTTCAATAATGGATTTGAGAATATTCAGATCTATTCTCTGGTAATCATGAACAGCAATATTTCTGAATCCTGTCATCTTCTGAAGTTTAACCGAAAGACTGGTGTCTATTACTGAATTGTCGGCTAAAATCTCAAAAACGTCACGTGATGTTTTCGGAGTTTTGAAACTCTTTTTAGAAATAATATAATTTCCCATATCAATGGAAAGTTCACAGGCGCGCTGAAGATTTAATACTATTGAATCCTGTTTTGTGAAGTTTTCTAAATTTGCAGGGTCGTTGTCGTATTCTTCGAGAACGCGTTTTATGCATCTCTGGATAGATTCAACTTTGCTTATAATGATCTCCATGCGGCCTCACCATACTTTGTCTTTATAATTATTTCACGTTCCTCATTCAGTTTCTGATAAGCTGTAAGGGCGTTCATTTCGTGATAGAGCCTTTTCTCCTCATCTTTTTCAAAAAGAATAGTTTTGTTTTTTAAAATTTCGATTTTTAAAACTTCGTTTGCTTTGACAAAATCAATAAGATGAATATCCCTTTTTAATAACACGGAAAGGCCGGCGGATATTTCATATAGTGCAAGCGGGTCGACATCTTTCTCTGAAATAACTGATATATCTATATCACTCTGATCATTGAATTGTGAAGTGAGAATTGATCCGTAAAGATATACTGCTATAAGATCAAGTCTGCTTTTCAGAAACCCGATAATTTCATGTTGATAGAACAGTATGTTTTTATTGTTTATTGTGTTCATGAATTTAAAATAGGGGTTTTAATCATTTTGTCAAGATTTTATTAACTGTTAAAAAGAAGAATACATGTATCTGCTCATAAACTGTTGGTAAGATTGCTCTACGCGCAACCGTGGCGCGGCGGAGAAAAATACCACCGGTTTATGAAAAGTTACGAATGTCTGATCTGATTCTAAAACGATTGAATTACAGCTCTTGCTGCCATTTTGCTGCATCTCATCATAAAGATATCCGAACCTCTGATCAAATAAATTCAGAAAATACTCATACAGTGATTTTATTACGGCAATGTAAACTGTTAACATCAATTTCATCTCTGAATTTAAACACCGGTCTCTGGACATCAATATTATGATGTCGCCGCGTCACGGTGTATTTTTTTGTTACGCCGCTGTTAATTATAAAGCTCTTCAATGTAATATAAACTCTAACTCTTGACTCAGCCGATCTTCTCTTATTAATGCAGTATACCTGAATCAGTTTTTGCATGGAGGGTTTGAATGAAGATGCTTATTGTAGATGACTCCTTTGTTATAAGAAAAACCATAGAGAAGTATGCCGCCGAGCTGGGGATAAAGAATATTTTAACTGCATCCAATGGTAAGGATGCTCTCCGGATTTTTGAATCGGAGTCACCTTCACTTGTTACACTTGATATTACAATGCCCGAAATGGATGGTATTGAATGTCTTGAGCAGATAATGAAAATAGATGCTCATGCGCGGGTTATAATTATTACCGCCCTTAAAGATAATGCTACAGGTCTTCTTGCTCTGAAGAAAGGGGCGGCGGGCTTTCTTCTGAAACCTTTTACACCTGAACAGATCAGGGATGAGATTGCTGAAGTCACAGGGGGCATGATATGACCGAACAGGAAGTTAAATATTTTATTGATGTTGTGGTGAATTATTTCCGTGATATATCGGGTGAACCCTCCGAGATGGGGATACCCTTTGTTAAAGAGAAGGAGACCATGCTCCTTGACTACACCGGACTTATTGGAATATCCGGTGCAAAAAAAGGTGCAATATATTTAACCGCGTCGAAGGAGATGCTGGGAGAGATAACATCTATACTCCTGGGGGATGATGATCCCGGTGAGGAGCTTATTGTCGACATGGCCGGAGAGATTGCCAATACCATTGCGGGTAATGTGCGCGAAAATTTCGGAGCGTCATTTATGATATCTGTTCCGATTATACTCAAAGGCTGCCCCGATGATGTAATTATCAGGATGGTCCCTCCGATTTTTATTATACCAATCAAGTGGCGTAAACACAGCGCTTTTCTTGCAGTGGGGCTTGAGTAGCATGGATAAGTCGAATGTTGATATACTGTGGATTATAATAGCTTCAGCTC
The DNA here is from genome assembly GCA_002839285.1 of Spirochaetae bacterium HGW-Spirochaetae-5. Classification (GTDB taxonomy): domain Bacteria; phylum Spirochaetota; class UBA4802; order UBA4802; family UBA5550; genus WRGT01. The sequence continues at coordinate 4,320 of PGXT01000153.1, forward strand.
TTGTCTTTATTATGCAGGCCGGATTTGCCTTTGTGGAATCGGGGATGACCCGTTCAAAAAATAATATAAATGTCGCGATAAAAAATCTGACTGACCTTGGTGTTTCAATCACTGTTTTCTGGTTTGCAGGTTTTGCATTAATGTTCGGATTGTCTGTAAATGGACTTATAGGTACCAGTCTCTTTTTAACACCCTTTTCAACGGGGGGATGGCTTGCGGCGTTTTTTCTTTTTCAGGCCATGTTCTGCAGCACTTCAGCGACTATTGTTTCCGGAGCTGTGGCGGAGAGGGTGAAATACTCTTCGTATATTATTGCGACAGTTATAATTTCCACACTGATCTATCCGGTATCTGGACACTGGGCATGGGGCGGGGCTCTTTCGGGAACTGTTGACGGGTGGCTGGGTAAAATAGGTTTCATAGATTTTGCAGGATCTACTGTTGTTCATAGTGTGGGCGGCTGGGTTGCACTGGCGCTTCTTTTTATAATCGGTCCCCGTACAGGGCGTTTTTCCCCCGACGGGAAAGTTAACAATATAAACGGAAGCAGTATACCCATGGCGGTTGTAGGTGTTATGCTTCTATGGTTCGGATGGTTCGGTTTTAACGGCGGGAGTACCCTTGCCATGAATCACGACGTGGCGGGTATTGTCATGAGAACAGTCCTTGCCGGAGCAACGGGGATGATTACAACGCTACTTGCAGGGTGGCTGATATTGAAATATCCCGATGTAAATCTTGTAATTAACGGAACTCTTGCCGGACTTGTTGCAATCACGGCTCCCTGTCACGTTGTAAGATAGACGACGCCGTTGATGCTATACCTGTTCATCTTGGCGCAGGTGTATGGGGGACTCTGTCAGTGGCTATTTTCGGTGATCCGGCACTGATAAACAACGGGCTTTCCATGTGGAGGCAGCTTGGTGTTCAGTCTCTGGGGATAGTGTCAGTCGGTGTATGGGCATTCGGATGTTCGTATATTATAATGAAAATTGTTAACCGGTATTCCCCTCTTCGTGTTTCAGCAGAGCATGAACATACGGGACTTAATGTGGCCGAGCATGGAGCTTCCACTGAGATTTATGATCTCTATACCGTTATGGATAAACAGGCCAGAACCGGTGATCTTTCACTGCGTGTTCCTGTGGAGCCATTTACCGAAGTGGGGCAGATTGCCGGCAGATACAATCAGGTAATATCCAGTCTTGAAGAGAATCTTGTGGCCAGATCGGATTACGTGAGCATACTTGATAACGTAAGCGACGGGCTTTTTCTTATGAACAGTGATAACCGGATTGCTCCGCACTACTCGGTATCTCTTGAAAAAATATTTGAGCAGAGCAGCCTTGCGGATACGCGGTTCGATGATCTTTTAAAAGGGCTGGTGTCTGAAAAAGATCTGAATTCCTTCAGGGAGTATTCTGCGCTGCTTTTTGATGCTAAGATTCCATTCCGTACCCTTGAAAGGCTTAATCCTCTGAAGAGTATTGAGATATTTATAGATGATAGAAAAGGCGGATTCAGCTCCAAACATGTTGAGTGCAGTTTCTTAAGAATTACTGAAAACGGCATTATCCCGCGGGTCATGTCGATTGTCCGTGATATTACTGCAGAGACAAAACTTGCATCCGAGATGGAGAGGGTAAAGGAGCGGAGCCAGAGTGAAATGCAGATGTTCTACCGCATACTCCGGATAGAGCCTGCGATGTTTATAGAATTTCTCTCGAACCTTGAAGAGAATATTACAAAAATAAATGAAATACTTGAACATGACAGCGGAAACCTGGTTGAGATGCTCAATGAAATATTCAGATATGT